>NZ_BAEU01000155.1:0-2674 GCF_000246875.1 Halomonas sp. KM-1 | reverse complement strand
CGTCGACCTGGGCCTGGTCAAGCCGAGCGGACCGAAGGACCGGGTGCTGAAGGAGGACATCCACGCCTACGTCAAGCAGGTCATGGCCGGGCAGGCCCAGGCGCCTGCTGCTGCGCCGGCGGCGACTGGCGGCGCCGGCATTCCGCCGGTACCGGATCAGGACTTCAGTCAGTTCGGCGAAGTGGAAGAGAAGGCGATGGGACGCCTGCTCAAGATGGGCGCCACCAACCTGCACCGCAGCTGGCTCAACGTGCCCCACGTCACCCAGTTCGACGAGGCCGACATCACCGAGCTCGAGACCTTCCGCAAGGCGATGAAGGCCGAAGCCGAGGCCCAGGGTGCCAAGCTCACGCCGCTGCCGTTCCTGATCAAGGCGTGTGCCTTCGCCCTGCGCAAGTTCCCGCAGTTCAACGTCAGCCTGAAGAGCGACGGCGAGACCATCGTGTGGAAGAAGTACGTCCACATCGGTATCGCGGTCGACACACCCGATGGGCTGATGGTGCCGGTGATCCGCGACGCCGACAAGAAGTCGCTGATCGATCTGGCCAAGGAGAGCGTGGAGCTGGCCGGCAAGGCGCAGTCGAAGAAGCTCAAGCGCGAGGAGATGACCGGTGGCTGTTTCACCATCTCCAGCCTGGGCTCCATCGGCGGTACCGCCTTCACGCCGATCGTCAACGCCCCGGAAGTCGCCATTCTCGGCGTCTCCAAGGCGCAGATGAAACCGGTGTGGAACGGCGCCGATTTCGAGCCGCGCCTGATGATGCCGCTGTCGCTCTCCTACGATCACCGCGCCGTGAACGGTGCCGATGCCGCGCGTTTCACCGCCTTCCTGGCGGCGGCGCTGAGCGACATCCGCCGTATGCTGCTGTGAATGTGATCTGAGATGACACCGACGGCGCCCTACGGGGCGCCGTCGGTGTTTGGGCTCCACTTTCGGGTGGGAATACCAAAGTGCAACCCGCCCATAATTGGCTGATAATGCAGCGGCTTTGGTGCTCGGGCGGGGCTTGCCCGATAGCCTGCGGTTGTCTGGTGCCGTCGCCGCGGTTATCGTTCATGACATTCCACTTACTCACAAGAATTTCCACTCTCTCAAGGAGCATCTAGATGCGTTTGATCCTGTTGGGCGCCCCTGGGGCCGGCAAGGGTACCCAGGCCCAGTTCATCTGCGAACGCTACAAGATTCCGCAGATTTCCACCGGCGACATGCTTCGCGCGGCGGTCAAGGAAGGCAGCGAGCTGGGTCTCAAGGTCAAGGAGATCATGACCAGCGGTGGCTTGGTGTCCGACGATCTGATCATCTCACTGGTCAAGGAGCGCATCGCGCAGCCCGACTGCGAGAACGGTTTCCTGTTCGACGGCTTTCCGCGCACCATCCCTCAGGCCGACGCCATGAAGGAAGCCGGGGTCAAGATCGACCACGTGCTCGAGATCGCCGTGGAAGACGAAGAGATCGTCAAGCGTCTGGCCGGGCGCCGGGTGCACCCGGGGTCGGGTCGGGTCTACCACGTCGAATACAATCCGCCCAAGGAAGAGGGCAAGGACGACGTCACCGGCGAAGCGCTGATCCAGCGCGACGACGACCGCGAGTCCACCGTGCGCAATCGTCTGGCTGTCTACCACGAGCAGACCGCCCCGCTGGTCGACTACTACCAGCAGTGGGCCGAGGAAGCGCCCGAGGCGGCCCCGGCCTACCACCGTGTGGAAGGCGTGGGCAGCGTCGATGAGATCACCCGCAAGGTGGTCGAGGCGCTGGACGCCTGAGTCGACTCGGTGTGAATCGGTATGAAAGGCCCGCCTTGGCGGGCCTTTCGCGTTGTGGCCCATCGTCCCGCATCCGCCGGCAGCGTATAATGTCGCCTTCATGCTTCGAAGCGAAATGTCCCTTATGCCGATTCTGCTGGCCCTCGATGCCTCCTCCAGTGCTTGCTCCGTTGCCCTGTCGATCCAGCGTGGCGCCGACGAGCCGAGGCTGATATCCCGCTTTGCCATGACCCCCCGCGAGCATACCCGTCGGCTGCTGCCGATGGTCGACGAGGTGCTGGCCGAGGCGGGCGTGACGCCTGGCGAGCTGGACGCCGTGGCCTACGGCCGTGGCCCGGGCTCCTTCACCGGCTTGCGTATCGCCGCCGGCGCGGCTCAGGGGCTGGCCTACGGGCTTGAGTGCCCCTTGCTGGGTGTCTCCACCCTCGAAGCGCTGGCGCTGGCGGCGCATCGCCGACACGGCGTGGAGTACGTCGCCACTGCGCTGGATGCGCGCATGAGCGAGATCTATGCCGCTGCCTGGCGCTGTCGGGACGGCAACGTTGAGGCGCTGCTCGGGGAGGCGGTGATTGCACCGCAGCGGTTGCGACTGCCAGCAGTAGCGGGGCCGGACGGCTGGTACGGCATCGGCTCCGGCTGGACGCTGTGGGAGTCGATGTCGGTCGAGGTGCAGGCCGCGGTGAGCCAGCGTGATAGCGACACCGAGCCGGCCGCGGAAGAGATGGTTCTGCTGGCGGCTCGCCAATACGCCGCCGGCGAACGTACGGCCCCCCACGAGGCGCAGCCGATCTATCTGCGTGACCAGGTGGCGTGGCAGAAGGGCGGATGAGCGACGTGGATGGCGCGGCGCTCGAGCTGCGGCGTGAGGCGGGCGCGCTGGTACTGGCTGGCGATCCGGCGCTCGCGATAT
>NZ_BAEU01000156.1:0-25131 GCF_000246875.1 Halomonas sp. KM-1 | reverse complement strand
TGTCTCCTTACCTGAATTTTTCCATTGTCTCGCGGTACCCCACAAAGGCCTCGCGCCGCTGTTCGATGCGCGCCAGGGCGTTGCCGTCGTCGCTCTGCTCGGCAACCTGACGCGCCACGTCGAGCTGGCGAATGGCGCGCTGGATGTCCCCGGTGAGTTGCATGTGCTCGGCCCGGGCCAGATGCCCCCAGGCCTCACGCCCGCTACGCCCGGCGGCTTCGGCAAGCAGGGCGAAGACCTGCGGATCCTCGGAGCGACGCTCGGAGAGGTCGCGCAGGATGCGATAGGCTTCGTTGGGGTCATGCTGCAGCAGCGCCTCGCCCAGGGTGCGGGTGGCCGGCATGTGGCCCGGCATCAGTCGCAGGATGCGTCGGCTGCGCTCGATGGCGTCTTCGTAGCGACCGGCCTGGAAGGCCACGTCGGCGGCGCTGGCAGGGATGATGGCCAGGTCGGGCAACTCCCGGGCGATGGCATCGAGCTGGCTGAGGGCGGTATCGGTCTGACCGTTGTGGGCGGCGATCAGTGCGTCCAGGTAGCGCCGTACGGCTTGGGGGACGTCGCCCTGGGCCAGGCGGGTCGCCGCCTGCTGCGGATCGCGCTGATTCACCGCCAGCAGGGCCCTGGCGCGCACCAGGTGGTAGCTCGGGTCGCCCTCGCGAGGGCGGATGGCCTCAAGCTGCGAGGCGCGGGCTTCGGCGTCGCTGATACGCGATTCGGTCAGCGGGTGGGTGAGCAGGAACTCCGGCGGATTGCCGCCTTGCAGGCTCACCTGACGCTGCATGGCGCGGAACATCCTGACCATGGCTTCGGGGTCGAAGCCGGCCTGAGCCATGGTCTGCAGGCCGAGGCGGTCGGCCTCCTGCTCGAAGCGCCGCGAGTAGGCCAATTGATCTTGAATGAAGGCGGCCTGAGAGCCCATGGCGGCAGCGATGCCGGCATCGCCGCCGCCGCTGGCAGCGATCAGCATGCCGGCCAGCATCGCGGCCATGGCTGGCAGTTGGGTCTGCTCGGCGCGGGCCTGGCCGCGGGCATAGTGACGCTGCGACAGGTGGCCCAGCTCGTGGGCCAGCACCGAGGCGACTGCATCCTCCTCATCGGCGAAGGCGAACAGGCCGGCATTGACGCCGATCACCCCGCCCGGCACGGCGAAGGCATTGAGCGTCCGGCTGTCCACTAGTACCACCACCGAGCGAGTATCGGACAGGCCGCTGTGGGGCATCAGCCGGCCCAGCAGTGTTTCCACGTATTCCTGGGCGATGGGGTCTTGCCAGATAGGCGCCCGGGCATGGAACTGGCGCAGCCAGGCGCGACCCAGGCGAAACTCCTCGCCGGTCATGGCCTGGCTGGTGCCGGTCAGGCTGGGTAGACCATAGTCGTCCGTAGCAGTGGCAGGAGCGCCCAGGGTCAAGGTCAGCGTCAGGGCGGCAGCGCCAGCGGTCAGGCAGGTTCGGGTCTTGCGCAGCATGTGCCAGTCTCGTTCGAAGCGTCGGTCGGTTTCTCTCCGACATTGATTCGGCCTGCAAAGTGCCTTTAAATCTCAAGGGTTTTACGCTTTCCTGCAAGGCAGCGTGAACCATCGGCATTTTCCCGGGAGACGACATGGCTGTGCAACCTGATGATGTACTCGATGCCTGCGGCCTACCTTGTCCGCTGCCTCTGCTCAAGGCGAAGCAGGCGCTGGCCCGGCTGAAGCCCGGCCAGGTGCTCGAGATCATGGCGACCGATGCCGGCTCCTGGCGCGACTTCGAGACCTTTGCCGACAACAGTATTCATGAACTGTTGCAGCGCGAAGAGCGCGGCGAGGTTTACCACTACTGGCTGCGCAAGGGCGAGGAGCTCGCTTCATGACCTTGCGTGAGGTGTTCAAGGGCTGGATCGAGCACTACTTCTCGGACGAGGAAGCGGTGATCCTGTTGGTCCTGCTGGTGCTCGGCTTCGCCGTGGTGATCCTGTTCGGCCGCATGCTGGCGCCCTTCCTCACGGCGCTGGTGATCGCCTTTCTGCTGCAGGGCGGGGTCAATGCCCTGACCCGACAAGGCGTGCCCCATCTGCTGGCCGTGACGCTGATCTTCCTGGCCTTCATCGGGGTATTGCTGGCCCTGGCGTTCATCCTGATGCCGTTGATATGGAACCAGCTCGTGGGGCTGGTGCAGGAGACGCCACGTATCGTGGCCAGCGGGCAGCGCTGGCTCGATGACGTTCAGGAGCGTTATCCCACCCTGGTCACGCCGGATCAGGTGCAGGAGTGGATCGCGGTGGCGGGGCGTGAGCTGACCCAGTTCGGTCAGCGTGCCCTGACGCTTTCGCTGGCCTCGCTGGGCAACGTGCTGGCGCTGATCATCTACCTGGTACTGGTGCCGATTCTGGTGTTCTTCCTGCTCAAGGATCGCGAGCAACTGGTCGACTTCACGCTCTCGCTGCTGCCGCAGCAGCGTACGCTGATGACGCGCATCTGGCAGGAGATGGATACCCAGATCGCCAACTACGTACGCGGCAAGTTCGTCGAGATCATCATCGTCGGCACGGTGTCGTTCTTTACCTTCGCCTTCTTCGGCCTGCCCTATTCGGCACTGCTGGCCGTGCTGGTAGGGATCTCGGTGCTGGTGCCCTATATCGGTGCCGCCGTGGCCACCTTGCCGGTCGCCGCCGTGGCGGGGTTCCATTTCGGCATGAGCGAGCAGTTCCTCTATGTGCTGATCGCCTACGGCGTGATCCAGGCGCTGGACGGCAACGTGCTGGTGCCGATCCTGTTCTCCGAGGCGGTCAACCTGCATCCGGTGTCGATCATCGTGGCCGTGCTGTTCTTCGGTGGTATCTGGGGCTTCTGGGGCATCTTCTTCGCCATTCCGCTGGCGACGCTGCTCAAGGCGCTGGTGTATGCCTGGCCAAGGGGCATCCGGCAATACCACGACTCACAGCAGTCGGTGGAGCTGGAGCAATCCGCCGAGGAGTGATGGGCCAATGTCCGCCCGGCCACCGGCCGGGCGGAGCAAAACGCCCCTTGCGCTGTCTCACTTGCTGGCGTGGAGTTCCCGGGCGGCTTCCAGCACTTCCTGAGCGTGCCCATTGACCTTGACGCCGCGCCACTCGCGGGCGAGCTTGCCTTCGGCATCGATCAGGAAGGTGCTGCGTTCGATGCCGAGATGCTCCTTGCCGTAGAGCTTTTTCAGCTTGATGACGTCGAACAGCTTGCAGACTTCCTCGTCCTTGTCGGAAATCAGCTCGAAGTTGAAGGCCTGCTTGGTCTTGAAATTCTCCTGGGCGCGAATGCCATCCCGGGAAATGCCGAGGATGACCGTGTCGACGGCATCGAAGTCGGCCTTGCGGTCGCGAAAGTCGCCGCCCTCGGTGGTGCAGCCGGGCGTGCTGGCCTTGGGGTAGAAGAAGATCACGACCTGACGCCCCTTGAACTGGCTGAGGGAGAGGGTGGTGTCGCCGGTGGCGGTGGCAGTGAAGTCGGGAACGGGCTGTCCGATGGCAAGCGTCATGACGCCTCCTGTGGTCGTTTGAAAGCGTTTCATTACACGCAGGTCGGCGTTCGCTGTCAAAGAGCCCGTCGGCGTGCTGTACAGGCCTGTGCGGCCTGAGTACCATTTACCCTTTGCTCGCGGCCGTGTCGAGCCATGGTCGTGGGTGCGGCAGAGCGCTATTGCGTGCTATTGCGTAGAGGAACGAGAGGATGATCACTGGCAGTATCGTCGCCCTGGCGACGCCGATGAAGGCCAATGGCGACATCGACTGGGAGGCGTTGCGCCGCTTGGTGAACTTCCACCTGGAGAACGGTACCGATGGCATCGTGGCAGCCGGCACCACCGGTGAGCCCACCACCATGTCGTTCGCCGAGCACTTCGACGTGATTCGCGCCGTGGTGGAAGAGGTCGACGGTCGCATTCCGGTGATCGCCGGCACCGGGGCCAACGCCACTTCCGAGGCCGTTGAGCTGGCTCGCTATGCCAGCGAAGTGGGTGCCGATTACTGCCTCTCGGTATGCCCCTACTACAACAAGCCAACCCAGGAAGGGCTCTATCGCCACTTCAAGGCCGTGGCGGAGGGCAGCCGCCTGCCGGTGATTCTCTACAACGTGCCCGGCCGCACCTGTTCCGATCTCTACAACGAGACCGTGATGCGCCTGGCCGAGGTCGACAACATCATCGGCCTCAAGGACGCCACCGGTAACCTTGAGCGCGCCGAGGATCTCATTTCACGGCTCAAGGGCAGCGGTTTCATGCTCTACTCCGGCGACGACAGCACCGCCTGCGAGTTCATGCTGATGGGCGGCAACGGTGACATCTCGGTCACTGCCAACGTGGCGCCCAAGGCCATGCATGAGCTGTGCGTGGCGGCGGTGGCCGGCGATGCCGACCGTGCGCACCAGATCAACACACGACTGATGCCGCTGCATACCAACCTGGGCATCGAGTCCAATCCGATACCGGTCAAATGGGCGCTGCACCGCATGGGGCTGATCGACCAGGGCATTCGTTTGCCGCTCACCTGGCTGTCCGGCAAATACCATGCGACGGTGGACGAGGCCCTGCAACTGGCCGGCGTGATCGACGATTGAGGCGAGTGGGAAGCCCCGCCGCCCTGAGAACCTGACTGCAAGGTGACTGCATGAATTCTGCGCTGAAATGGATGCCGCTGGTGGCCGTGGCCGCCCTGGCCACGGCCGGCTGCGCCCGCGAAGGCTTCTACGACGACCGCAACATCGACTACGTGAGCGCCCAGCGCAGCGCGCCTCTGGTATTGCCCGAAGGGCGTAACGAACAGCGCTATCGCGACGCCATGCCGGTGCCGCAAGCGCAGGGCAGCTTGCGCCCCAGCGACGATCGTTTCCGCGCCCCCAGCCCCACGCGCCTGGCTTCTGGCGGCGCGGTGGAGCGCGATTTCGTCGAGCGGCGTGAAATCGGTACCGACCAGTGGCTGGTGGTGGCGGCCGACCCGGGCATGGTGTGGCCGCAGCTGCAGGACTTCACCCGCGCTCGCGGGCTGCAGGTGCAGGCGAGCGACGATGCGCGCGGCGTACTGGAAACCGCCCAGGGCCGCCTGAGCGTACGTCAAGGGCTGCGCGCCGGTGACAGCGAAGTGCGCTGCGACCTGAACGGCCGTCCGGTGGCCGCCTGTCTGGATGCGCTGGAACAGCACTTCAGTGCCCGTAGCGCTACTGCCAGCGCCGCCTCCCTGGCCGGCCAGCAGATCGCCAGCGAAGACCGCCTGAGACTGGAGCAGCTTTCCAGCGGCGAGTGGGTGGTGCGCATTCCGCTCGACGTCGACCGCGTCTGGGCTGAACTGAACCACCAGTTGCAAGCCGACTTTGCCGTCGAGGGGCGGCGCGAGCTGCTCGAGCAGAACCCGCAGCAGCACGACTTCCTGGTCAACTACATGACCGTCTCGGAGCGTGGTCGTGGCTTCCTGCAGATCGCCTTGAGTCCCGACGTGCGCCAGATGCCCCAGGAGATCCGCCTGGTGCTCGAGGCCGAAGGTCCCGAACGCACCACCCTGCGGGCCGTCAACGAGAGCGAGCGACGCTTCAACGAAGAGGACGCCCGTGAGCTGCTCGAGCGGGTGTCGGGCCTGCTGCGCTGATGCCGAAAGGCAAGGGCGATACGCCGTTGTCGAGCGCTGGCAAGCTCAGCTTTGCCTCGCTCGGCAGCGGCAGCAAGGGCAACGCGACCCTGGTCAGCGACGGCGAGACCTCGGTGCTGGTGGATTGCGGTTTCGGCCTGCGCGAGACCGAGCGCCGGCTGGCACGTCTTGGTGTGCATCCGCGCCAGCTCGATGCGGTGCTGGTCACTCATGAGCACGGCGACCACCTGCGCGGCGTAGGGCCGCTGGCACGCCGCCATGGGGTGCCGGTCTACCTCACGCCGGGTACCTGGCTCTCCGGGCGTCTCGGCGAGGTGCCCCAGCGCCACTGGATCACGCCGCAGGCGCGCTTTGCCGTGAAGAGCCTGGTGATCGACCCGATCACGGTGCCCCACGACGCCCGTGAGCCGGTGCAGTTTCGCTTCGAATCCCGTGGCTGCCATCTGGGTGTATTGACCGATCTGGGCCATCCCAGCGAGCACGTCATCGAGGCATTCCGTGGTTGCGATGCCCTCATTCTCGAGTGCAACCACGATCGCCACATGCTCGAGATCGGCCCTTATCCGCCGCAGCTCAAGCGGCGCGTGGGCGGCAACTGGGGGCATCTGGCCAACGTCCAGGCCGCGGCGCTGCTGCAGCATTTGGGGCTCGATCGCCTGCAGCGCATCGTCTGCTCGCATCTGTCCGAACACAACAACCGCCCCGAGCTGGCTCTCGAGGCACTCACGCCGCTGCTCGACGGCGACGCATCACGCCTGACGATTGCCGCCCAGGACAGCGGGCTGCAGTGGCAGGCGATCCGCTGAATTGCCACGCTAAGGTCATTGCCTTCACCTTCTGGAGACCCCCATGGAAAAGCGTCAAGAACTCTACGCCGGCAAGGCCAAATCGGTGTACGCCACCGACGACCCCGATCTGCTCGTCTTGCATTTCCGTGACGACACCAGCGCCTTCGACGGCGAGCGCATGGAGTCGCTGGCACGCAAGGGCATGGTCAACAACCGCTTCAACGCCTTCATTATGGAGAAGCTGGCTGCGGCGGGCATTCCCACCCACTTCGAGAAGCATCTCTCCGACACCGAGAGCCTGGTCAAGAAGCTCGAGATGATTCCGGTGGAGTGCGTGGTGCGCAACATCGCCGCCGGCGGCCTGGTCAAGCGCCTCGGCGTGGAAGAGGGGTGCGAACTCACGCCGCCCACCTTCGAGCTGTTCCTCAAGAACGACGCGCTGCACGACCCGATGATCAACGAGTCGCTGGCCGAGACCTTCGGCTGGGCCACGCCCGCACAGCTCGCCGAGATGAAGTCGCTGACCTTCAAGGTCAACGAGGTGCTCAAGCAGCTGTTCGCCGACGGCGGCCTGCTGCTGGTGGACTACAAGCTGGAGTTCGGGCTGTTCAAGGGCCAGATCGTGCTGGGCGACGAGTTCTCGCCGGACGGCTGCCGCCTGTGGGACGCCGAGACCCGCAACAAGATGGACAAGGACCGTTTCCGTCAGGGCCTCGGCGGTGTGATCGAGGCCTACGAAGAGGTGGGGCGTCGTATCGGCGTCGAGTTCGACTGAGCCACTGCTGACGAGGGACTCCAGCATCGTGACAGGAAGGCGGCCCAAGGGCCGCCTTCCTGCGTTCGAAAGCCGTGTGTGTGCACTGGCGACGGCTCCTTATCCTTTAGTTGCAATTCAGACTCTCGGGTAAAAGTGCCGATGATGGGGCCAAACTCCATCCCGCCGAGCAAGGCCGATCGGCGAGCGACTCCATAGACTTCTCTCCAGATGGCAACCGATTCCGACACGGCCATCGTGGAGGAGTGAATGAACGCTTTCGAGCCAGCCTTGCGGGAGGGGCAGTCGGGCCAAATTGGCCGCCGGCAGCCGCGCATCGAGGACGATGCCCTGCTGCAGGGGCGTGGTCGCTATGCCGACGACCTGGCGGTGGCGCCAGGCACCCTGCATGCCGCCGTGCTGCGTTCACCCCATGCCCATGCCCGGCTGGTCGGCCTGGACGCCTCGCCGGCGCTGGCCATGCCTGGCGTGCATGCCGTCCTGACCGGCGAGGACGTCAAGCGCTGGGCGCGGCCCTTTCCGGTCGGCGTGCGCCAGCCCATGGAGCACTGGTGTCTGGCCGTCGACAAGGTGCGCTACGTCGGCGAACCGCTCGCCGTGGTGATGGCCGAGAGTCGCTACCTCGCCGAGGACGCCCTCGACGCCATCCGCGTCGACTACCAGACGCTGCCCGTCGCGGTGGATACCGAGGCGGCCATCGCAGCCGACGCCCCGCTGCTCCATGAGGCAGTCGGCAGCAATGTGGTCAGCGAGCGCCACTTTCGCTATGGCGACCCCGAGCAGGCCTTCGCCGAGGCCGAGCATCGCGTCGCGCTCAAGGTGCGCGTGCCGCGCAGCTCCTGTACGCCGATGGAGTGCTACGTGGTGCTCGCCGAGTATGACCCAGCCAGTGCCAGCTACGATGTACTCGCCAACTTCCAGGGCCCCTATGCGCTGCATACGGTGATGGCTCGTGCCCTCAAGGTACCCGGCAACCGCTTTCGGCTGCGTACCCCGCCGGACTCCGGTGGCAGCTTCGGCATCAAGCAGGGGGTCTTTCCCTATGTGGTGATGATGGGGTTGGCCGCCCGCAAGGCCGGCGCTCCGGTGAAGTGGGTGGAGGATCGCCTCGAGCACCTGCAGGGGGCTTCCTCGGCTACCAATCGGATGACCGAGATAGAGGCTGCAGTGACCCGCGATGGGCGTGTCACCGCCCTGTACTGGGATCAGGTCGACGACTGCGGCGCTTACCTGCGTGCGCCGGAACCGGCCACTTTCTACCGCATGCACGGCAACCTGACCGGTGCCTATGCGATCCGGCATCTTGTCGTGCGCAACCGCGTCGCGCTGACCAACAAGACGCCCACTGGACTCAACCGCGGCTTCGGCGGGCCTCAAATCTATTTCGCCCTCGAGCGGTTGATGCAGCGCATCGCCGTGGAACTCGACCTCGATCCTCTCGAGGTGATCCGTCGCAACCTGGTGCCGTCCGGCAGCTTTCCCTATCGGGCCGCTGCCGGAGCATTGCTCGACTCTGGTGACTATCCCGCCGCTGTGGAACAGGGCATTCACGAAGGTGGGTTGGAGGAACTGCTGGCGCATCGTGAGACAGCCCGCCGCGAGGGACGGCTCTACGGCATCGGCTACACCGTGGCGGTGGAACCCTCGATCTCCAACATGGGCTATATCACCACCGCCATGACGCCCGAGGAGCGGCGTAAGGCCGGCCCCAAGAACGGGGCGGTGAGCACCGCCACGATCAGCGTCGGTCCGCTAGGCGACGTCAGCGCTCATGTCTCGTCGACGCCGCAAGGGCAAGGGCATCGCACGGTGGTCGCCCAGGTGATCGCCGAGGTGCTCGGGGTGCCGCTTGAGTCGATCAGCGTCAATGTCGAGCTCGATACCGGTAAGGACGCCTGGTCGATCGCCTCGGGCAACTACTCCAGCCGCTTCTCAGGCGCCGTGGCCGGGGCGGTCTACCAGGCGGCGGTGAAGGTGCGCGATCGCCTGGCCGGTATCGCCGCCGCTCAGTGGCAGGTGGAGGCCAGTCGCATCCGCTTCGCCGAGGGGCAGGTGATAGTGAACGACAGTGAGCTGTCGATGCCCTTTGGCCGCCTGGCCGGCGCCACCCACTGGGCGCCGGGCACACTGCCCGAGGACGAGCCGGGCGGGTTGCGCGAGACGGCGTTCTGGTCGCCGCCTCAGCTCGAGGCGCCGGACGATGACGATCGTATCAACAGCTCGCTCTGCTACGGCTTCATCTTCGACTACTGCGGGGTGGAGGTCGACCGCATCACCGGCCAGGTGAGACTCGATCGCTATGTCACCCTGCATGATGCTGGCCGCCTGCTCAATCCCGATCTGGTCGATGGACAGGTGCGTGGGGCCTTCGCCCAGGGGCTCGGTGCGGCACTGATGGAGGAATTTACCTACGGCGACGATGGCAGCTTCCAGTCCGGCACCTTCGCCGACTACCTGGTACCGACCAGCGTCGAGGTGCCTGAACCACTGATCCTGCACAGGGAGACGCCGTCGCCGTTCACCCCGCTGGGTGCCAAGGGGGTGGGTGAGGGCAACAACATGAGCACCCCGGTGTGCATCGCCAATGCCGTGGCCGACGCCTTGGGCATCGCGGACATCGAGTTGCCGCTGACGCCGTCCAAGGTGCGCATGCTGATCGGCATCGAGGAGCCACCGCGGCCCCAGGGAGTGGGCGAGGATCAGACGGCTCCCGCAGCCGGTGGCGGCTCGCGGCTCACCGCCAGCGACTCGGTGACGCTGCCGGGCAGCCCCCAGGCGGTCTTCGACACCCTGCTCGATCCCGAGACCCTGCAGGCGATCATCCCTGGCTGTCATGCCCTGGAGCTTACCGGCGAGAACGCCTACCGCGCCGATGTCACCGTCGGCGTGGGGATGATCCGCGCGCGCTTCGATGCGCGGGTGGCGCTCTCCGACCTCGACCCCCCGCACGGTCTGCGGCTCTCCGGGGCCGGCACCAGCGCCATGGGCTCGGCGGAGGGCAGCGCGCAAATTCGGCTGACCGAGGTCGAGGGCGGCCAGACACGACTCAACTACGACTACGACGCTGCCGTGGGCGGCAAGGTCGCCTCGGTGGGCGGGCGCATGCTGCAAAGCGCCTCGCGGATGATCATCGGCCAGATTTTCGCGCGCCTGGCCCAGCGCATGGGCGGCGCCGCACCACGACTGTCGCTGTGGCAGCGCCTCAAGGGCCTGTTCGCCGGCCGGGGAGGTCGCTCATGAAACCCGCTGCTTTCGATTATCTGCGCCCGTCGAGCCGTCGTGAGGCCTGCGAGCGGCTGCATGAGGCTGGAGACGATGCTCGACTGATCGCCGGGGGGCAGTCGCTGATGGCGGTGCTCAACATGCGCCTGGCCCAGCCCAAGCGGCTGGTCGATATCGCGGGTATCGAGGACCTGCACTACATCGAGCGGCGTGACGATCACCTGGCGGTGGGTGCCGGGGTGACTCAGGCCGAACTGCTCGAGCACCCCGGTCTCGCCGAGGCGGTCCCGTTGCTGGCCCAGGCGATGCCCTGGATCGGCCATTGGCAGACCCGTAACCGCGGCACGGTATGCGGTTCGATCGCGCATGCCGATCCCAGCGCCGAGCTGCCGCTGTGTCTGGCCACCCTGCGAGGGCAGGTGGTACTCGAGAACCGCCGCGGCAAGTCGCGCCGGGTCATGGCGGAGGACTTCTTCCAGGGGGTACTGACTACCGACCGCCGTCAGGACGAGCTGATCACCGAAGTGCGCTTTCCCCTGGCGAGGCCGGGCGCGGAGTACCGCTTCCGCGAAGTGGCCATGCGCCACGGCGACTTCGCCATTGTCGCGCTGGCGGCGGTGGTCGACAGCGACCGCGTCACCCTCGGCGTGGGTGGCGTCGCCGACCGCCCGGTGGCTCGCGAGTTCGTCTGCCACGCTGACCCGAGCGAGGCCCTCAACGCCCTCGCCTGGTCCTTGGGCGCCGAGGACGATGCCCATGCCACGGCGGCCTATCGCCGCCAGTTGATCCGCGAGCTCGGCCGGGAGTTGATCGCCGGCGGGCCAAGTAACGAGGAGAACGCCCATGTACGCCAGGGCTGACCAGCGCATTCGCGTGATCCTGACCCTCAATGGTCGCGAGCGCAGCGGCTACGCCGAGCCCCGTACCCAGCTGTGTGACTTCCTGCGCCACGAGCTGGGGGCCACCGGCACGCACGTGGGCTGTGAGCATGGCGTGTGCGGGGCCTGCACGGTGCGCGTCGACGGTCGTGCCAGCCGCAGCTGCCTGATGCTCGCGGTACAGGCCGAGGGGCGGCGGCTCGACACCGTCGAGTCGCTGGCAGGAGAGGAGGGCCTTTCCGATCTGCAACAGGCTTTCCGGCGTCATCACGCCCTGCAGTGCGGCTTCTGCACCGCAGGCATTCTGATGTCCTGCGAGGAGTTCCTGGACCGTGTGGCCGACCCCAGCGAGGCCCAGGTGCGCGACATGCTGTCGGGTCATCTGTGCCGTTGCACCGGCTATACCGGCATGGTCCAGGCGGTACTCGACGTGGCCCGGACGCGCCGTGAGGCGGCCGTGCCTGACAGTCAACAGGAGAACAACGATGTTTGATCTTGGTCGCAGTTTTCTTGCCTCGGTGGAGCGTCGCCCCCGGGCGATCGCCATTTCCGATGGCGAGCTACGCAAGACCTATGCCGAATGGTTCGCCGATATCCAGAGCGTGGCCAGGAGCCTCGAAGCGATGGGCCTGGCCAAGGGGGACCGTCTGCTGGTGGTGATGCAGAACCGCTGGCAGATGGCGACCCTGCACTGGGCCTGTCAATTCGCCGGGATCGTGGTCACCCCCCTCAACTGGCGATCCACGGCCCGGGATCTGAGTTACTGCATCGAGGATGCCGAGGTCAAGGCGCTCGCCTATGACGCTTCGGTGGCCGAAGCGGTGAACGGCTGTCCCGAGGCACAGCGGCTACCACGCATCACTGCCGGAGGGGTCGAGGACATCGGTGCCCATGACTTCGACGCCCTGCTCGGTGTGGACGGTGAGCTGGTATTGCGTGCCGACGCCGAGGATGTCTCGTTGATGCTCTACACCTCGGGTACCAGCGGCAAGCCCAAGGGTGTGCCACGCCTGCATCGCGCCGAGCGTGCCGCAGCGCTGGCCCATGTGGCACAGAACCTCTATCGCCACGACGAGTGCACCCTCGGCGTGATGCCGCTCTATCACACCATGGGCGTGCGCTCGCTGCTGTCGATGGCTCTGATCGACGGCCACTTCGTCTGCGTGCCGAAGTTCGATCCCGCGGCGACGCTGGACGCCATCGAGGGTGAGGGCGTCACCAACCTCTACCTGGTGCCGACCCTCTACCACATGCTCATCGAGCACCCCGAGTTCTCACCGTCACGGGTAGCCGGCGTCGACAAGCTGGGCTTCGCCGGCGCGCCGATGAGTGCGGGGCTGATGGCCCGGGTTCAGGAGGCCTTCCAGCCCAGCCTGTTCGTCAACCACTACGGCAGCTCCGAGATCTATACCTTCACCATCGACCAACGGGCCAGTGACAAGCCGGGCTCATCGGGTCGGCCTGCGCTCAACCAACGCATCCGGGTGGTCAGGGTGGGCGCCGAGTCGCCGGACGAGATCCTGGGCGTAGGGGAAGAGGGCGAGATCATCGCCGACATGGCCGGCGACGAGGCCTTTCAGGGGTACTGGCACCGCCCCGATGCCGACCGCAAGGCGCTCAAGGAGGGCTGGTACTTCACCAGCGATACCGGCTACTTCGACGCCGACGGCGACCTGTTCGTCACCGGCCGGGTCGACGACCTGATCATCACCGGTGGCGAGAACGTCAGCCCCGTGGAGATCGAGAATGTGCTCTCGGTGCACCCCCAGGTGGAAGAGGTCGTGGTGGTGGGGCTGGCCGATGAGCAGTGGGGCGAAGTGGTCACCGCCTTCGTCAAGGTCCGACAGGCCCTCGACGAGGGCGCACTCGATCGGCACTGCGTCGATTCCGGCCTGGCCCGTTTCAAGCGCCCGCGGCGCTACGTCTTCGTCGACGAGATTCCCAAGTCCCCCGTGGGCAAGATCCTGCGCCGCGTGCTGCGCGAACAGGATAACCCCAGCGCACAACCCCACTGACCAGCAAACCGACAAGGAACCAAGACATGACTACCACCGACGTGAATACCATTCTGGCCAGCGACTTCGACGGTTTCAGGGTCCAGGTCGATGCCGATGCCGAGCGTGCCGACATCATCCTCGGCCGTCCGCCACTCAACGTGATCTCGATGCCCCAGCGCGACGAGCTGCGTCGCGTGTTCGAGGTGCTGGACGCCCATGACGGCGTGCGCGTCATCGTGCTGCGCGCCGAGGGCGAACATTTCTCCAGTGGTGGCGACATCAAGGGGTTCCTCGAGGCATCACCCGAACATGTCTCGAAGCTCGCCGACAACGTGGCCGCCCCGGCGCGTTGCTCGAAGCCGGTGATCGCCGTCAACCGTGGCTATACCTTCGGCGTCGGCTTCGAGCTGTCATTGGCCTGCGATTTCCGCATCGCCTCCGAGACGACTCTCTATGCTCTGCCGGAGCAGAAATTGGGGCAAATCCCGGGGTCCGGAGGCTCTGCCCGCCTGCAGAAGATCATCGGCATCGCCCGGACCAAGCACATGGTGATGCGTGCCAAGCGCATCGGCGGTGCACAGGCGCTGGCGTGGGGTATCGCCAGCGAGTGCGTGCCCGATGACCAGCTGGAGAGCGCTACCCAGGCCTTGGTGGACGAACTGCGCGGCTTTTCACCGCTCGCTCAGCGCACCGCCAAGCGCCTGATCAACGATAACGAGGATGCTCCGCTGTCGGTGGCCATCGAAATGGAAGGCCACTGCTACAGCCGGCTGCGAACCTCCAGCGACTTCCGCGAGGGTGTCGAGGCCTTCCATGGCAAACGTCGAGCCGTCTTCACCGGTGAATGACCCGTACCCCAATGACATAACAACAACCCCCGGAGAGATACCATGCAAGCACACGACAATAACGGGGTCAGCCCCACGCCAGCTGCGGTAGTGGACGCCAAGCGTCCGCTGCTCAAAGACCTGACCCGGGTCTTCACGGCCAAGTCGATCAGTGCAGGCACCGTCGCCGCACTGTTCGGTTGCTCGGGGCCGGCGCTGATCGTGATCAGTGCCGCCGAGGCAGGCAATCTGTCCAATGGCCAGACCGTGGCCTGGCTGTTTGCCATCTATTTCCTGGGCGGTCTGATCAGTCTGATCATGGCCTCGCGCTACCGTATGCCGATCACCGGGGCCTACTCGATCCCGGGGGCGGCAATCATGATCGCCGCCCTGACGACCATTCCCTTCAACGAGGCGGTCGGCGCCTTCATCATGAGCGGCGCTATCGTTCTCCTGCTGGGTGTCAGCGGAGTAGTAGGGCGTATCATGCGTTGGCTACCGATGCCGATCGTCATGGCGATGATCGCCGGCGCCTTGATCCGCTTCGGCATCGGTGCGGTGAACGCGGTGGGGGCCGCACCCTGGATCGCCGGCACGGCAGTGGTGGCCTTCTTCCTCAGCTCACGCTTCATCAAGACGGTGCCGCCGGTACTGGTGGCCGCGTTGGTGGGGCTCATCGTGGCCTTCGCCATGGGGGCCGTTCAGCCCGCCGAGGTGGACATCGCCTTCGTCGCACCGCAGTTCACCGCACCGAGCTTCACCCTGGGGGCCTTCCTGGCCATCTCCGTGCCGCTGGCGGCACTGGTGATCGGGGCCGAGAATGCCCAGGCCACCGGGGTGCTGCTGGCCGAGGAGTACCGCCCCCCGGTCAATGCCATGACCATCATCAGCGGCATCGGTGGCATGCTCGCTGGCCTCCTCGGCGGCCACAACGCCAACATCGCCGGGCCGATGACCGCCATCTGCTCCTCCGAGCAGGCAGGCGACGACAAGAGCACCCGCTATGGTGCCACCCTGGTGAATGGCGTGCTGTTCTGTGCCTTCGGGCTCTTTGCCGGTGCGGCGGTGCCCTTCATCCTGGCGTTGCCCAGCGCCCTGATCGGCAGCGTGGCCGGTCTGGCAATGATCGGCGTGCTGTTGGCAGCCTTCCAGCATGCCTTCTCCCGCCATCGTGGCCACCAGATCGGTGCCTTCGTGGCGCTAGTGGTGGCGATGAGCAACATCAGCCTGCTGGGGATCAGCGCTCCGTTCTGGGCACTGGTCTGCGGTATCGCGGTCTCCCTGCTGCTGGGTGAGAAGACGCTGGATCCCGACACCGAGACAACCAAAGTGGCCGATTGAACGCGGCTGCACCATCGGTGGCCATGAGAGGGTGGAGCGATGCGTGACCTCGATCATCAGGTAATCACCCAGGCGCTGGCCTGGGTCCGCGACGGCCACCCCATCTGGTTGTGCACCGTGCTGTCGACCTATGGCTCGGCGCCCCGTGGACCGGGCGCCATGCTGGTGGCGCGTCGCGACGGTCAGTATGTCGGCTCGCTATCCGGTGGCTGTGTCGAAGAAGCCTTTCTCGAGGAACTCATCGTTGGCGACTTCGACCGAATGGTGACCTTGCGTCGCTACGGTGAAAGTCGTGAGGAGAGCTGGCGTCTCGCCCTGCCCTGTGGCGGCGTGCTCGAAGTATTGATCGAGCACCGTGCCCCCGACGCCGCCTGGCTGGTGCACCTTGAGGTGCTGTACCAGGCCCTGCAGGGGCAGTGCCGCCTGGTACGGTGTGTCGATGTCGAAGCCGGCTCCTTTCAGGCTCGCGAGGATGACGTTGCCGAGGGGCCATGCGTGGTGCGCCGTCCCGCGTCCGTCGACATTCGTATCGGGCCCGTGCTGCGCCTGCTGCTGGCCGGCCTCTCGCCGGTGGCCGAAGCCTGTGCTCGCTTCGCCCAGGCGTTGGGCCACGAAGTGATCGTCTGTGACCCTCGACCGGAGATGTGCGAAGGGTTCAGTGTCGACGGGGTGACGGTGGTGCCGCAGTTACCGTCAGTCTTCATCGCCGCCGGGGGCTGCCATGCGGCAACCGCGGTGGTGGCCTTGACGCATGATCCGCGCATCGATGATCTGGCCATGATCGAGGCAGTGCGTACCGAGGCCTTCTATATCGGCGTGATGGGCTCGCGCCGGACCTCGGATGCCCGCGCCACACGGCTGCTGCGTTCCGGGGGGCTGTCCCAGGCCGATGTCGATCGCATCCAGATGCCGATCGGCCTCGATCTCGGCAGCAAGACCCCAGCCGAGATCGCCCTGGCCGTGGTAGCCGATATCGTACGGGTCTACCACGGGAAAGCCCGCGATGCCCTCTGACACCGTCGCTGCTCTGGTATTGGCAGCCGGTCGGGCGCGCCGCTTCGGCTGCGACAAGCGCCTGGCGCACCTGCCACAGCGTGGGCCGCTGCTGGCCGCCACGCTGGCGACCCTACGGCCTCATTTCGGCGAGATTCGGGTAGTGGTGGGCATCGAGGATGATCCCGTCCATCTGGGCATTGCCAAGGATATTGGCACCCTTGTTGCCGAGACGGCAGAACAGGGTATGGGAGCTAGCCTCGCCGCCGGTATCCGCATGCTTAGGGACGAGACTCAGGCTGCGGCAGTGGCGGTGATGCTGGGAGATATGCCTTGGTTGAGCGAGGCCACCTTTGCTCTATTGTGCTCAAGAGCTAGTGATCGGGCGATCGTGCGGCCCTTCTATCGGGGGCAGGGTGGGCACCCGGTGCTGTTCGGCCGTTGTTTCTGGGGCGCGCTCGAGCAGCTGACCGGCGACGAGGGAGCTCGCAGCGTGGTACGGCGGCATCGGGATGTCTGTATCGAGATCGAGGTTCAGGACCCGGGCGTCGTGCAGGATGTGGACCGGCCATTGGATCTTGCCTGGACAAGACATAATGGCCGCTGAGTGGCTTGCCATGCGACTTTGGTCTGGCTATGGCCGGGGCGCGAGTAAGAGATGGTACGCTGGCTTGTATCAGCATGCCTTACACTTCCACTGACGAGGACGTCATGTCGAGTGCACACCGCATCTTGCATGGCGAGTTTGGTCGCGTTGCCCTGCTGGACATGGATGAGTCGCTGGTGCCCCACGCCCATTCCGAATGCCATGTGCTGCTTAAGGTTTCCGGGGAGGATACCTATTTCTCGGTGCGTGATCGCCGGCTGCCGCTAACCGACAGGACGGCGGTGCTCATCAACGCCTGGGAACCGCACTTCTACGATCACCAGAGCGGTGCCGCCGACACTCTGATCCTGGCCCTCTACATTGAGCCGAGCTGGTTGGCGGCCTTGCAGCGTGGACTGGCGTTGAGCGGTCGCCCCGACTTCTTTTCCAGCCCCTGCATCGAACTTACGTCCCGTATGCGGGATCATGCGGACCTGCTGATCGATGCCATGTTTTCTTTCGGCTTTGTGCCTCAGGGCAGGCTGGAAGAGCTGCTTTTTGATTTGCTGATCGGGATCACCGAGAAACATTCCGAATTGCGCCACCTTTCCAGGCTGCGAGTGGGCGTTGCCAGCGACTTCTACGATGCTCGAATTCGTCAGGCGAGCCAGTTCATTCTCGACCATCCCCAGGGGGAACTGGATATGGAAGGCATCGCCCGTCATTGCGGTCTTTCGCGGGCGCATTTCTTTACCCTGTTCAAGAAAAACACCGGCATGACACCGCAGATGTTTGCCAATATCGGCAAAATGCAGTTTGCGTTTCGCTGCCTATCGGAGAATCGCTCTGGCACCTTGGGTAACTTGTCGGAATCCTTGGGTTTCTCTGAGCAGGGGCACTTTACACGCTTCTTTCGCCGCCATATCGGGGCTTCGCCGAGTCAATACCGTAAGGTTGTCGACAATTATCTTTCCTAGAGCAATAGTAGTCGCGGTATTTAAATTACCGTCAAATTTCTAATTCCCGATGTCGATTTCGATCACGTGAATCCCTGACCTTCCAGTCAATGCTGTGCTTTCTACTTGGAAGCGCACATCGACGTCGCGCAAGCGTACGCCGTAGAGTCGCTCCTCGGCGCTCTTGCGGTGGTAGGCGGGGCGAGGGTCCTGGGCCAGCACCTGGCGGATGAGCTCGCGCAGCGAGGCGGCATCCGCGCGCGTGGCCAGCGTCGCTTCGGCTGCAGCGCTGAAACGCACCGCCAGCTGCGGAGGCGGGGCGGGGGCGTAGCCGGCTCGGGCATCGGGCAGTGCCTCCGCCCAGGGCAGGTAGGGTTTGATATCGAGCACCGGCGTGCCGCTGATCAGATCGCAGCCCGTCAGTGCTAGACGTACTCTCGCTCGATCGTCGTTTCCACCTATGTCGACCCCACCTATGTCGATCCTACTTAGTTTCACCAGCGACTGTCCCAGACGGTTTGGCCGATGGGTGCTGCGGCTGGCGAACACGCCGACCTTGGCATTGCCACCGAGCCGCGGCGGTCGCACCAGGGGAGTCCAGCGAGCTGGGCTGTGATGAAAGACGAAGGTCAGCCACAGATGGCTGAAGGCCTCCAGGCCGCGTACGGCAAGCGGGTCGTCATAGGGTGGAACAAGGACCAGGTTGGCGCGCGCCGCCGCGGCCAGGCCGGGTTGGCGCGGTACGCCGAACTTGTCGGGAAAATCGCTTTCGATGTAGCCGATGGGCTGCATCGAGTAGCTTTCCATGGAGTGGGGTAGGCGGGTCATGGCGCAGATTATGCCTGCCATTGGCCCCAGCGGCGAGCTTGTGTACCCTGCTTGCCGTGACAGCCATGTGAGACGCGAGTAGATGATGGAAACGACGACCCCGAACGATTCGCCGTCCGCGGCGACCCGCTCGCCGCGGATCCTCTATCGTCAGGCCAAGGCCCGTGATGGGGCCGATCAGGCCGAAGTCTTCCATCATGCCGTGATGCAGGGCGCGGCCACGCACTACAGCGTGGCGGAGCGTGAAGCGTGGGCGGCGACGATGCCGCGAGAGAGCAGCGTATGGGCCGCCCGCCAGGCGCTTTACACCACGCTGGTGGCGACCTGCGATGGGCGCTGCGTGGGATTCCTGGAACTCGACGTGCCCGGCGGCCATATCCATACCCTGTATGTCTGGCCTTCACTGGCGCGGCGTGGCATCGGCTCGACGCTGCTGCTGTATGCCGAGCGGATGCTGCTGGAGCACGGCCACGGTCGTGCCACCATCGATGCCAGCCGTATGCTGGCCGAGAGCCTGCTGCGGCGCGGCTGGCGGGACCTCGGCGTCGAGTGGGTGACGAGGGATGGTGTGAGGCTCGAGCGGCGGCGGTTGGAGAAGCCGCTCGCCGCCATCGAAACCTAGGCCTCGCCCGAAAACTGGCTGCGCTCGCCGACTTTTCAGGCGAAGCCTAAGCTGCTCGCAGTTCGACGATACGCATCGACAGGTCGATCGCCTTGACGTCCTTGGTCAGGGCGCCGCTGGAGATGCAGTCGACGCCGGTAGCGGCGATCTCGCGCAGGGTGCTCTCATCGACGTTGCCTGACGCTTCCAGGGTCGCCCGGCCGGCGTTACGCTTTACCGCCTCGCGCATGTCGTCCAGCGTGAAATTGTCGAGCATGACGATATCGGCTCCGGCCGCCAGCGCCTGGTCGAGCTCATCGAAATTCTCCACCTCCACCTCAACCGGCAGATCGCGGGCGATGCTGCGCGCTTCCTTGACGGCGGCGGCGATACTGCCGCAGGCGGCGATATGGTTTTCCTTGATCAGGAAGGCGTCGTACAGCCCGATACGGTGGTTGTGCCCGCCGCCGCAGGTCACCGCGTACTTCTGTGCCAGGCGCAGACCGGGCAGGGTCTTGCGGGTGTCGAGCAGGCGCACGCCGGTGCCCTCGAGCAGATCGACGTAGCGCCGGGTGCGGGTGGCGGTAGCGGAGAGCGTCTGCAACAGGTTGAGCGCCGCGCGCTCTCCGGTCAGCACCCGGCGGGCGGGACCTTCGATTTCGAGGAAGCACTGGTCGGCTTCGAGGCGGTCGCCGTCCGCGGCGCTCCAGCGTAGCTGAATGGTGGGATCAAGGCGGCGATAGATCTCCTCGACCCAGGCCACGCCGCACAGTATGGCCGGCTCGCGGGTGATGACCCGGGCCTTCGCCCACTGCGACTCTGGGATCAGCTGCGCGGTGATGTCGGCGGGGCCCACGTCCTCGGCCAGCAGGTGAGCGGCGGCTTCGCGAATCGCTTCGACTAGGGCGTCCTGGTAATGCATGGCGGGCCTTTTCATGTTCATGGAGCGTCGGGACCGTCATTATAGGGAATCCATGTCCGCGACGTCAGGGGAGCGAGATGAGAATCGAGAAAGGCTGGCTTGAGAGTGTCCGGCGCGTGGCGTCGCCCAATCAGGACGCGCGACCGGAAGGCGAGGTGTCGGCAGTGGTGCTGCACTCGATCAGCCTGCCGCCCGGTGAATTCGGCGGCGAGTACATCGAGCAGCTATTCACCAACACGCTGGATGCCGCTGCCCACCCCTTCTTTCCCAGCATCGCGCAGCTGCGGGTTTCCGCCCACCTGTTGATTCGGCGCGACGGCGAGTGCGTGCAGTTCGTGCCTTTCGATCGGCGTGCCTGGCATGCCGGTCGTTCCTGCTGGATCGAAGAGGGACGGATACGGCGGGCGCTGAACGACTTCACCGTGGGCATCGAGCTGGAAGGCGATGAAGTTCATGCCTATCGTGACAGCCAGTATCGAACGCTTGCCGCGGTCACGCAGGCTCTCAAGCTAAACTACCCTGACATGAACTACGCACGCATCACCAGCCATGCAAGAGTCGCTCCGCTGCGCAAGAGCGATCCCGGCCCGGCTTTCGATTGGGCCTATTTCCGCCAGTGTCTCAAAGCGTTGGGTTGATCGATACGTCGAGGGGCAAAACCGGGCATAGAGTGATCATACGGTAGTTTTATTACATCCAAGACATTTTCGATTGAAACTATCGGCGAGGCACGTAACAGCTTGTGTTGCAATGCAATAGTCAGATTGTGGAAAAAAATTCCATTCCGTTTCGATTGGCAGGAAGGCCACTTTACGGTATGTTCTACGCCATTCGTTGTATGCGCTTCTGTAAAATGACTACAACAGCCGCATCGCGGCATGACATTCCCCTGATCGTCAGTAGTGCGACCCGTCCCGGCGTTCTTCCGCCAGGGGCTATCTGACATCACATTGTCACTCGGAGAGACGTCTATGAGTCTGGAGGCAAGAGAAGATTTCGATCCGGTCGAAACCACGGAATGGCTGGATTCCCTGGAGTCGGTCCTGGATCGTGAGGGCGAGGAACGCGCTCGGTTTCTGCTGACACGCCTGGCCGACCGGCTGCGTCGTGATGGCATGCAGGCACCCTTCTCGATTAAGACGCCGCATCGCAACACCATCCCGGTGCATCGCGAAGCGCCGATGCCGGGCGACCTGTTCATGGAGCGTCGCATTCGCTCACTGATCCGCTACAACGCCATTGCTCAGGTCATCCGCAACAATCGTGCCCACCCGGGCCTGGGCGGCCATATCGCGAGCTTCATGTCGGCCGCCACGCTCTATGACGTCGGCTTCAACCACTTCTTCCGTGCGCCCAACGGCGACTTCGAGGGCGACCTGGTCTACATCCAGGGCCACGTGGCGCCGGGCGTCTATGCCCGCGCCTACCTGGAGGGGCGTCTCACCGAGGCGCAGATGGACAAGTATCGCCAGGAGGTCGATGGCGACGGTCTCTCGTCCTACCCGCACCCGTGGCTGATGCCGGACTTCTGGCAGTTCCCCACCGTTTCCATGGGTCTGGGGCCGATCCAGGCGATCTACCAGGCCCACGTGATGAAGTACCTCGACTCCCGCGAGCTGCGTGACATGCATGATCGCAAGATCTGGTGCTTCATGGGCGACGGCGAGTGCGACGAGCCGGAATCCCTCGGCGCCATTCACCTGGCCAGCCGCGAGAAGCTCGACAACCTGATCTTCGTCATCAACTGCAACCTGCAGCGCCTTGATGGCCCGGTGCGCGGCAACGGCCGCATCATCGATGAGCTCGAGGGTGTCTTCCGCGGCGCCGGCTGGAACGTGCTCAAGGTGGTTTGGGGCCGGCTGTGGGATCCGCTGTTCGAGAAGGACAAGAAGGGTATCCTGCAGAAGCGCATGGACGAGGCGGTCGATGGCGAGTACCAGAACTACAAGGCACTCGGCGGCGCCTATACCCGCGAGCACTTCTTCGGCAAGTACCCGGAAACCGCCGAGATGGTCAAGGATCTCTCGGACGAGGACATCTGGAAGCTCAACCGCGGCGGCCACGATCCGTTCAAGGTCTATGCGGCCTACCACGAGGCAGTGAACAACGCCAACGGCCGTCCCACCGTGATCCTTGCGCACACCGTCAAGGGTTACGGCATGGGCAGCGGCGAGGGCGAAGCCGCCATGGAAGCCCACCAGGTCAAGACCATGGAATACGAGGCGCTGCGGAAATTCCGCGATCGCTTCGGCATTCCGCTCTCCGACGAGCAGCTCAAGGAGGTGCCGTACTACAAGCCGGCGGACGACTCGCCCGAGCTGAAGTACATGCACCTGCAGCGCGAGCGCCTGGGCGGCTACCTGCCGCAGCGGCGCAACGACTTCGAGGCGCTGACGATCCCGTCGCTCGAGGACAAGACCTTCGCCACCCAACTGGTCGGCTCCAAGGGGCGTGAGATCTCCACTACCATGGCCTTCGTGAGGATTCTCAACGGCCTGGTGAAGGACAAGAAGATCGGCCAGCAGGTGGTGCCGATCGTGCCCGACGAGGCGCGCACCTTCGGCATGGAGGGGATGTTCCGCCAGCTCGGCATCTATACCTCCGAAGGCCAGAAGTACGAGCCCGTCGACAAGGGCCAGATCATGTTCTACCGCGAGGACAAGAAGGGTCAGATCCTCGAGGAAGGCATCACCGAGGCTGGGGCGATGTCGGCGTGGATCGCCGCGGCGACCTCCTACAGCAACCACAATCTGCCGCTGCTGCCGTTCTATATCTACTACTCGATGTTCGGCTTCCAGCGCATCGGCGATCTGGCCTGGGCGGCCGGCGACCTGCAGGCGCGCGGCTTCCTGGTCGGCGGCACTGCCGGGCGCACCACGCTCAACGGCGAGGGGCTGCAGCACCAGGACGGCCACAGCCATCTGCAGGCGGCCACCATTCCCAACTGCCGCAGCTACGACCCGACCTACGCCCATGAGGTGGCGGTCATCGTCCAGGACGGCCTGAAGCGCATGTTCGCCGACAAGGAGAACTGCTTCTACTACCTGACGGTGATGAACGAGAACTACGAGCACCCCGAGCTCGAGGAGGTGCCCGCCGACGACATCATCAAGGGCATGTACCTGCTGCGCGAGCACAAGGGCGACAAGGGCCACGTGCAGCTGCTCGGCTCCGGCACCATCCTGCGTGAGGTGGAAGAGGCGGCGCGGATGCTGGCCGAGGAGTGGGGCGTGGGCTCCGACATCTGGAGCGTGACCAGCTTCAACGAGCTGCGCCGCGAGGCCCTGCTGCTCGAGCGCGAGGCGTTCATCAACGCCGCCGACGAGCCGGTCAAGCCCCACGTCACTCGCTGCCTGGAAGGGCGCAATGGGCCGGTCATCGCCTCCACCGATTACATGCGTCTGTTCGCCGACCAGGTACGTGCCTGGGTGCCGACCGACTACCATGTACTGGGGACAGACGGCTACGGCCGCTCCGACACCCGCGAGAAGCTGCGCCATTTCTTCGAGGTCGATCGCTACTTCGTCACCGTGGCATCGCTGAAGGCGCTGGCCGATCGTGGCGAGCTGGATCGCAAGGTCGTCGCCGAGGCGATCAAGAAGTACGGCATCGATCCCAACAAGCCCAATCCGCTGACGAGCTGATCCGGTGGCAAGGCGGGCAGGTGCCCGCCTGTTCCAGGCACGATTTGGAAGGAGCGCGACCTTGAGTAGCGAAATCATCAAAGTTCCAGACATCGGCGGCAGCGAAGACGTCGAGATCATCGAAATCGCCGTATCCGAAGGGGACGTCATCCAGCCCGAGGACACGCTGATCACCCTGGAGTCCGACAAGGCCAGCATGGATGTACCCTCGCCCAAGGGCGGCAAGGTCGTCCGCGTGCTGGTGAAGGAGGGCGACACCGTCTCCGAGGGCGACGACATCGTCGAGCTCGAGGTGGAGGGTGGTGGCAGCAGCGACGCCGGCAGTGAAGAGAAGGCCGAGCCCGCCGAGCCCAAGCGCGAGCAGGCATCCAGTCAGGCCACCCAAGCCGCGGCGGAGAAGCCGGCGGCCAAGAAGGCCAGCGGCGGCGGCAAGCGCACCGTCGAGATCAAGGTGCCCGACCTGGGCGGCTCCGAGAACGTCGAGATCATCGAAGTGGCGGTCGCCGAAGGTGACGAGGTGGCGGAAGAGGACACCCTGATCACCCTTGAGTCGGACAAGGCCTCGATGGACGTGCCGAGCCCCTACGGCGGCAAGCTGGTCAGCCTCACCGTCAAGGAGGGCGATACCGTCTCCGAGGGCGACGTGATCGGCACCATGGAGATTGCCGGCGAGGGCGGCGATGACTCGGGAGAGCACGAGCCCGAGCCCGAAGCCGTCGAGACCACCGCGGAGCCCGCCGAGCAGGCCGAAGCGCCGGCCGAGGAAGAGGCCGTGAGCGGCGAACCCGAGCGCCGCGAGATCCGCGTTCCTGACCTCTCCGGCTCCAGCGACGTGCCGATCATCGAGATCGCCGTGAGCGCCGGCGACGAGGTGAACGAGGAAGATCCGCTGATCACCCTGGAGTCCGACAAGGCCTCCATGGATGTGCCGAGCCCCTACAAGGGCAAACTGATCGAGCTCACCGTCAAAGAGGGCGATACCGTCTCCGAAGGCGATCTGATCGGCTACATCGAGGTGGCCGGCAGCAAGCCAGCCTCCAAGAAGGCTGACAAGCCGACCGAGCAGAAAGCCGCGGCGCCGTCATCGGCCAAGGCCGACAAGCCGGCTTCGACCCCGGCCGGCACGCCGAGCCCGGAAGCGCAGATGGCGGCCCACAAGCCCCGCGACGGCAAGCTGGTCCACGCCG
>NZ_BAEU01000157.1:0-38222 GCF_000246875.1 Halomonas sp. KM-1 | reverse complement strand
CTGGATGAGCAGGATCGCTCGCGCTGGCATGCCGATGAGATCGAAGAGGGTAGTGCCCATGTGGGTATCGCGCTGCGTGGCGGCCTGCCCGGCGGCTATGCGGTGCAGGCCGCCATCGCCGCGTTGCACGCCGAGGCGGCGACTCCCGAAGAGACCGACTGGCGGCGCATCGCCGCGCTCTACAGCCTGCTTTACGCCATTCAGCCTACGCCGGTAGTGGCGCTCAACCGGGCCGTGGCGGTGGCCATGGCCGATGGGCTGCAAGCGGGCTTGGAGCAGCTCGACAAGATCCATCTTCCCGGCTATCACCTGCTGCCCGCCACGCGCGCCGACCTGCTGCGTCGGCTGGGGCGCCCTGGCGAGGCGGCCGAGCATTACCGCCAGGCCCTGGCATTGGTGACCCAGGGCGCCGAGCGGCGCTTTCTCGAGCGGCGCCTGCGAGAGGTCACGGCAGCGCACATCACTGTCGATTTTGCCGCTGCTGAATCGAAGACCCCATGAGCTTGGCCATCCGGGCCGGCTCAATGACTCACTCCATGTCTTACTCAACAACTGACTCGACAACAGGGAGACAAGACCATGAGCTATGTCGATGGATTCGTATTACCGGTGCCAGAAGGCAATCTCGATGCCTATCTGGAGATGGCCCGAAAGGCCGGGGAGGTCTGGCGCGATCACGGCGCGCTGGAATATGTGGAGTGCGTAGCCGACGACGTCAAGCCGGGGGTGCACACTTCCTTCCCCCAGAGCGTCAAGCTCGAACCGGGGGAGACGGTGATCTTCTCATGGATTCTCTATGCTTCGCGGGAGGAGCGCGACCGCATCAATGCCAAGGTGATGGAAGACCCGCGTATGGCGGACATGATGGATCCGGCCAATCACCCCTTCGATGGCAAGCGCATGATCTGGGGCGGCTTTCGTGAGGTGGTGAGGCTGCCTTGACGCAGCGTCAGACCAGCCAGGCCACGGCGAGCCCGAGCGTGGCCGAGGCCAGCAGCGGGCCGACCAGGCAGCGCGTCAGGCGGGCATTGCCCGCGCTGAAGGTCAGCACGACCTTGAACAGGTTGTTCACCGAAGCTGCCAGCACGATACCCGTCACGGCGGTGGCGGGTGTGATGGTGTTCGCCGCCATGCGACCCAGCGACAGGGCGATGGCATGCACGTCGGCGATGCCGGCGGTGGCGGCCAGCAGGTACAGGCCGGCATCCCCAAGCCAGGCGCGCAACCATTCACCCAACACCATGACCGCCGCCAGCAGGGCGCCTAGCAGCAGTGCGGCGCGCAGCTCCAGCGGGTTCTGGCTCATCGGACGTTCCGCCTTGAGATCGTGGCGGTGGCGGCGCCACAGCCACAGCGCAGGCAGGAAGAGGGCCAGCCCCATGGCCGCGAGTGGTGCCAGCATCTGAGGCAGCATGGCCGGGCCGACGAGGGCGGCATAGAGCAGCAAGCGGGGTAGCATGGTGCCGCAGGCCAGCAGAATGCCGGCGGCGAGCATCGGGGAGAACTGGGGTTCACGACGCGCCTGCCGGGCATATTGTAGGGTCAGGGCGGTGGAGGAGCTCAGCCCGGCGAACAGGCCGGTGAACAGGATGCCCTTCTCGGTGCCACCGAGTCGCACGGCAAAGTAACCGATGAACGAGATCGAGGCGATCAGTACCACCAGCCACCAGATCTCGTAGGGATTGAGAACGCCGCCGGGGCCCATGTCCTCGTTGGGCAGCAGCGGCAGTACCACCACGCTGATCAGTAGAAGCTTCAAGGCGGCATCCAGCTCGTTGGCATGGAGTTTGTGCAGCAACCCGTGAATCTCGCGCTTGTTGTCGAGGATCAGCGCCGTGACCACGGCACAGGCCGTCGCCAGGGCGATATCCACGGAAACCGCCAGGGCGCCGAAGCAGAAGGTCAGCAGCAGCCCGATCAGGCCGGTGATGCTGTAGTCGCCGCTCTTCTCCATGCTGGCTCGATAGCCGGCCAGCGCAATGCCGGCGACCGCCAGGAAGATCAATGGAAAGGCCCAGTATGTGAGTACCTCCGAGAGCAGCGCGGCCACGCCACCGAACAGGCCGATCAGTGCGTGGGTGCGCACTCCGGCCACGCGTTCGCCGGACTCCCGTTCGCGGGCGGACCAGCCTCGTTCGATACCGATCAGGGCCCCCAGCAGCAACGCCACGGCAAGCTCCATGAGTATCAGGTTATCGGAGAAAAAGTCGCTGACGAGGTCGTCCATGGCGCTTCCTTGTTCGTGGGCACGCCCTAAGAGTGGAACCTCGTCGCGTTGGCTTCAACCGCCCGCTCATGAAGGGGGAGTCTCTCCTGCTTGGCTGATATCCATATCGCATAAAATTACTTAAGAGAATAAAAAAAGGAATTTATATTCCCAAATATGATTATCTGATGCGGCAGCGAGACCATGAATTTTCAGCAATTGCGTATCATTCGCGAGACGGTGCGCCGAGGCTTCAATCTCACGGAAGCCTCAAATGCGCTCTATACCTCTCAGTCGGGGGCCAGCAAGCATATCCGCGACCTGGAAGAGGAGCTTGGCGTCGAGCTTTTCGAGCGGCGCGGCAAGCGCATCCTGGGACTGACCCAAGGCGGAGCCACACTGGTCGAGATCATCGAGCGCATCCTGCTGGATGCCGAGAATCTCAAGCGCTCGGCGCATCAGCTCACGCACGAAGATCAAGGTAGCCTGGCCATCGCCACCACCCATACCCAGGCCCGTTATGCGCTACCGCCGATCATTGCCCGCTTCAAGCAGATCTTCCCCAAGGTCCATCTCGAGCTGCACCAGTGCGGACCCGATGAGATCGTCTCGCTGCTCAAGGCCGGTAAGGTCGATATCGGCATCGCTACCGAAGCGCTCCACGAGGAGGGACAGCTGTTTGCCTGCTTTCCCTTCTACCACTGGTATCACGGCGTGATCGTGCCCGAGGGGCACCCCTTGGACAATGGCGAGTCCTTGACCCTCGAGCGCATCGCCGAGCACCCCATCGTGACTTACCATGAGGGTTTTACCGGGCGGGCACGTATCGATCGGGCCTTCTCCGCGGCCGAAGTGATGCCCGATATCGTGCTGACGGCACTGGATGCCGACGTGATAAAGACCTACGTGGAGCTCGGGCTCGGTGTCGGACTGATCGCCTCGATGGCTTATCACGAGGAGCGCGACCGGGGCCTGACCCTGCTCGATGCCAGTAACCTGTTGCCACGCAATACCACCTACCTGGCGTTGCGACGCGGTCATTTCCTGCGCGCTTATGCCTATCGCTTCCTTCAGTTGTGCCGGGAAGACCTGGACGAATCGACCGTGCAGCAGGTGTTGGCCGGCAAGGCTGCGTAAGCACTATTCGTGATAAGCAATCCATTTTATATTCGTTAATGTGCTTAAGCCGCGAGGGTAACCTGAGCGTATCACCTCATCAATGCCTCAGGAGTAACGCCATGACCCAACAGGCCATCCGCCCCCAACGCCGCCTTCTCCCGCTGACCGCCGCCGTGCTGCTGGGCGGCGCCCTGCTCACTGGCCTCGCTGGCAGCGTTACCGCTCAGGAGCGGGTCGAGCTGCTGAACGTCTCCTACGATCCCACCCGCGAGTTCTATCGCGAGTACAACCAGGCCTTCGCCGAACACTGGCGAGAGGAGGCGGGCCAGCAGGTCAACGTGCGCCAGTCCCATGGTGGCTCCGGCTCCCAGGGGCGGGCAGTGATCGATGGCCTGGACGCCGATGTGGTGACCTTGGCACTGGCCTACGATATCGATGCCATTCACGACCGCGCGGGTTTGATCCCCGAGGATTGGCAGTCCCGCCTGCCCAACAACAGCTCCCCCTACACCTCCACCATCGTTCTGCTGGTGCGCGACGGCAATCCCAAGAATATCCAGGACTGGGACGACCTGGTGCGGGATGACGTCGAGGTGATCACCCCTAACCCCAAGACCTCCGGCGGCGCGCGTTGGAATTACCTGGCCGCCTGGGGCTATGCCCTGGAGAAATACGACGGCGATGAGGAACGGGCCTACGAGTTCGTGCGCGACATCTACGCCAACGTGCCGGTGCTTGACCCCGCCGCTCGGGGTGCCACCAACACCTTCGTGCAGCGGCGCATCGGCGATGTATTCATTGCCTGGGAAAACGAAGCCTTCCTCTCTGTAGAGCAGCTTGGCCAGGGTGAGTACGAGATCGTGGTGCCGTCGCTGAGCATCCTGGCGGAGCCGCCGGTCACCGTGGTGGACGCCAACGTCGATCGCAAGGGCACCCGCGAGGTGGCGGAAGCCTACCTGGAGTTCCTCTACACCGATGAGGCCCAGCACCTGGCCGCCAAGCACTACTACCGGCCCAGCAATGAGGAGATCCTCGCCGAGTACGAGGAGCAGTTCCCAGAGCTGGAGCTGTTCACCATCGACGACGTTTTCGACGGCTGGAAGAACGCCCAGGAGACCCACTTCAACGACGGCGGCATCTTCGATCGCATCCTCGAGGAGATCAACGCCGGCTGAATGCTTGGTACCGCCGACACATGAAGAGGCGCCCTTGCCGGGCGCCTCACGACGTTGAGGATTCATCATGTCGATTGCCTTGCCCCGCCGCCGGGTCATTCCGGGCTTCGGGTTGACCATGGGCTTCACGCTACTTTATCTAAGTTTGGTCTTCCTGATTCCGGTGGGCGCCTTCCTGCTCTACACCGCCACCATGAGCTGGGAGACCTTCTGGAACGCCGTGACCCAGCGCCAGGTCGTGGCCTCCTACAAGCTCTCCTTCGGCGGCTCGCTGATCGCCGCCACCATCAACCTGGTATTCGGCGCCCTGGTCGCCTGGGTGCTGGTCCGCTACCGCTTCCCGGGCAAGCGCCTGGTGGATGCCCTGGTGGACCTCCCCTTCGCCCTGCCCACGGCCGTGGCCGGCATCGCCCTGGTCACCCTCTATGCTAGCAGCGGCTGGGTCGGGCAGTACCTGGAGCTGTTCGGCATTCGCGTCGCCTACACCCAGTTGGGGGTGATCGTGGCGCTGACCTACATCGGGCTGCCCTTCGTGGTGCGCACCGTGCAGCCGGTACTGGAGGACCTCGAGGCCGAGTGGGAAGAGGCCTCGGCCAGCCTGGGCGCCGACCGCCTCACCACCGTTCGCCGGGTCATTCTGCCGGCGCTAATGCCGGCGCTGCTCACCGGCTACGCCCTGGCCTTCGCCCGCGCCCTGGGCGAGTACGGCTCGGTGGTCTTCATCTCGGGAAACCTGCCGTTTCGCACCGAGATCACCCCGCTGCTGATCGTTGCCAAGGCCGAACAGTACGACTACCACGGCGCCGCTGCCATTGGCACGGTGATGCTGCTGGCCGCCTTTCTCATGCTGCTGGTCATCAATGGCCTGCAGTGGTGGACCAGCCGCCGGTACGGACAATAACAGGAGCCCCTCGTGACCACTGCGACCACCGTTCTGGAAACCCAAGACACCCTCGCCAAGCGCTGGCAACGGGCCACCGAGGAGCCCGCCTGGCTGCGCCTCACGCTGATCGGCACGGCGCTCACTTTCCTGGCTCTGTTTCTGGTGCTGCCCCTGTCCGTGGTGCTGTATGGCGCCTTCGAGCAGGGACTCGGTGTGTGGTATGCCGCTATTCGCGACCCCGACGCCATGGCGGCGATTCGCCTGACCCTGCTGATCGTGGCGATCGTGGTGCCGCTCAATACCCTGTTCGGCATCGCCGCTGCCTGGGCCATCGCCAAGTTCGAGTTCCGCGGCAAGCCGCTGCTGATCTCACTGATCGACATGCCCTTCGCCATCTCGCCGGTGGTGGTGGGGCTGATCTTCGTGATCCTGTTCGGCTCCCAGGGCTGGCTTGGCCCGTGGCTGTCGAGCCACGACCTGCGCATCATCTTCGCCGTGCCCGGCATCGTCATCGTGATCGCCTTCGGCACCCTGCCGTTCATTGCTCGGGAGCTGATCCCGCTGATGCAGCAGCAGGGCAAGGAGGAAGAGGAGGCCTCGCTGACGCTCGGGGCCAGCGGCTGGAAGACCTTCTGGCATGTCACCCTACCCAACATCAAGTGGGGGCTGATCTACGGCATCATTCTCTGCAACGCCCGCGCCATGGGGGAGTTCGGCGCCGTAGCGGTAGTCTCGGGCCGTATCCGCGGCGAGACCAACACCATGCCGCTGCACATCGAGGTGCTCTACAACGAGTACATGTTCACCGCGGCCTTCGCCGTCTCCTCGCTGCTCACCGGCCTTGCCCTGGTCACCATCGCCATCAAGAGCCTGGTCGAGTGGCATGACGAACGTCGTCAACGCCTCGCCGTCCTCTGACACGCACGCTTCAGGAACTCTCCGCCATGAGCATCGAGATCGATCACGTCAACAAGCACTTTCGCGACTTCGTCGCCGTCGACAACGTCAGCCTGACCTTTCGCGAGGGTGAGCTGACCGCCCTGCTCGGGCCCTCGGGGTCGGGCAAGACCACGCTGCTGCGCATCATTGCCGGCCTGGAGCAGCCCGACACCGGGCGCATTCGCTTCCACGGCGAGGACACTACCGATCTGCACGTCAGCCAGCGCGGTGTCGGCTTCGTCTTCCAGCACTATGCATTGTTCAAGCACATGACCGTGTTCCAGAACGTCGCCTACGGGCTCACCGTGCGCCCGCGCCGCGTTCGACCCGGCAAGGCCGAGATCAAGCGCAAGGTCATGGAGCTGCTGGAACTGGTCCAGCTCGACTGGACCGCCCACCGCTATCCCCATCAGCTTTCCGGCGGGCAGCGTCAGCGCATCGCTCTGGCCCGTGCCCTGGCGGTGGAGCCCAAAGTGCTGCTGCTCGATGAGCCCTTCGGTGCCCTGGATGCCAAGGTGCGTGCCGAGCTGCGGCGCTGGCTGCGTCGCCTGCACGATGAGATCCATGTCACCAGCGTCTTCGTCACTCACGACCAGGAAGAGGCGCTGGAGGTCTCGGATCGGGTAGTGGTGATGAACAAGGGGCGCGTGGAGCAGGACGGCTCCCCCGAGGAAGTCTACGATCACCCGGCCAACCCCTTCGTCTATCAGTTCCTGGGCAACGTCAACCTCTTCCATACCCGCGTGCATGACGGCGTGGCGCGCATCGGCGACGTGGCGCTGCCCGCGCCGGAGTACGAGGGTTACCGCAACGAGCAGGGTCAGGCCTACGTGCGCCCCCACGAGATCGAGGTCTTCGCCGACGCCCAGCATCAAGATGCCCTGCACGCCAAGGTGGAGCTGGTCTCGGTGGTCGGCCCCACGGTGCGTCTGGAGCTGCGCACCGACAACAGCGAGGCGTTGGTGCACGCCGAACTGCCCAAGTACCGCTACCGGGCGCTGGGGCTCCAGCAGGGCGGTGATGCCTGGATTCGCCCCATCCACAGCCGGGTATTCCTGCCCGACTCGCAAGTGAGCAATGGATAAGCGCAATGGATAAACAAGGGCGCCGTCGCAGCGTTGTCCATGCCCTTTGGCAGGGATGCTTGCGCTGGTGGCGAGCGCCTGGTGGGAGCCAGTGCGGCGGCAAGCCGTGGTTCGGCCCGCCGGATATTCGCGATTGGGTCGACGGGCCTTGAAACCCAGCGTCAAGCGCGTTGGCTGACTGCGCTCGCCCCCCCATCTAGCATCTCGCCCATTAAGTTGCCACTGACCAGAGTTGGCTCCAGAGGCGTGACGATACCGAGATCTCCTGGGTTGTCGACCATCGGCCACCAGACCGTCAAGCCCGCTGTACGCGCCTCGCGATTCCACTGCGTGAGCCTTGCCCAGTGCTGGCGCCCCTGGCGGGCCAGGCTCATGGCATGGGGTTCGGGCGTGACCCACTCAACACCAGCGTCCAATAGCTGGCGCCAGGCCGAGGGCTCGGTATCCAGCGGTACTCCATGAGCCAGCAGGTGGTAGCCATGTGCGTGAAAGCTTCGGCTTGCATCATGCGCGTGAGCGTCCGTCAACAACCGTAGTGCGCTCAGGCGCAGCACGACCTGGCGTGGGTATAACCCCAGGCGAGCCAACAGCGCCTCGAAGACCGTCCCATGGGAGGCTTCCACGGCTTGGAGATGGCGCCAATGAACGTCGACGATCAGCGGGGCGGCATCGACCCCATGGCGCGAGAGGTGGTGCAAGGCATGTAATACGCGCAGGAAACGGTCCAGAAAGATCACATCCTCCCTATCCCAGCTCAGGAAATAGAGCGGGTCGGTCGTCTGTTGGGCACTATGGTGGTCAAGCAGTTGGATATGGCTGTCGTGGGCCACCGCCGAGAGACCGGCAAGCTCGAAGATAGGCTGCTGGCCTGGCTGTACGCGCTTGCCCGCCAGTTCGGCAGACACCCTGCCGTTCTCATAGAGAAAGCGGGCATGTCGACGCAGGCTGGCTTGGGGGTTGAAGGCCTCTAGATGGGCATTGAAGTAATCGATCACTTGGGTGAGGGGCATGTCGGCTCTCCTTGTCAGATGACGATCAGGGTGGGCGTGCCGCGGTCAGAAAAGAGCGCGCCCGCTTCGAGGTAGCGCTCAGTGCACCATGCCCCAGCGCTTGACGGTGATGCGTTCCAGGCTATTGAAGATAAGGTTCTCCACCAGCAGGCCGATCAGGATCACCACTACAAGACCGGCGAAGACGTTGTCGGTATAGAGTTCGTTGCGGTTCTGGAAGATGTACCAGCCAAGCCCGCCCTGCCCGGAGGAGGCGCCGAACACCAGCTCGGCGGCGATCAGGGTGCGCCAGGCGAAGGCCCAGCCGATGCGTAACCCGGCCAGTAGAGCCGGCAACGCGGCGGGGATCAGGATATGCGCCACGTAGCGCAGGCCGCGCAGCCCATAGTTGCGACCGGCCATGCGCAGCGTCTCGGAGACCCCCTGGAAGCCTTGGTGAATATTGACGGCCATCGGCCACAGCACCGAGTGCACCAGCACGAAAACCAGGCTGGCCTCGCCAAGGCCGAACCACAGCAGCGCCAGGGGCAGCAAAGCGATGGCCGGCAGTGGACTGAACATGGATGTCAGACTGCTGAGCAGGTCGCGCCCCAGTCGGGTGGAGACCGCCAGCGTGGTGAGTGCAAGGGCCAGCACGGCGCCCAGGGCGTAGCCCTTGAGCAGCACCGAGAGCGACACCGCACTGCGCTGGATCAGGGTGCCGGAGACAAGCCCCTGCCAGAGAGCCGTTGCGGTATCGCTGGCACCGGGAAGTAGCAGAGGGTTGGCCTGATAGCGGGCGGCCAACTCCCACAGGAGCACGAGTGCCAGCAGGATCATCCCTTTGCGCACGGCGCTCAGATCCCAGAGGCGTTGCCAGTGGGGGCGAGCCACTGCCAGCTCGCTGGGCTCGACAGGGGGCAGGTCGTGTATTCGGTCGGGCCGGTTGTCGCGACCGAGGCTCAGGGTATGCAGGCTCATGACGGCCTCTCGTGCTCGAACAACAGCCGGTGAATCTGCTGGGTGCGCGCCTTGGTGGCGGCGCTGCCGAGGCTCGACAGGCTATCCGTCTCGCAGCCCAGTTCGGCGCGAACGCGTCCGGGGTGAGGTGAAAGCAGCAGCACCCGGTTGCCGATGATCTGCGCCTCCTCGATGGAGTGGGTGACGAACAGCAGGGTGAAGCGGACCTCTTCCCAGAGGGCCAGCAGCTCTTCCTGCATCTTGCGTCGGGTCAGCGCATCCAGCGCGGCGAAGGGCTCGTCCATCAGCAGGATACGCGGCTGCATGGCCAGCGCCCGGGCGATGGCGACCCGCTGCTTCATGCCGCCGGAGAGAGTGTGGGGATAAGCATCGGCGAAGGCGGCGAGCCCCACCTTTTCAAGCGTCGCCAGGGCTCTTTGTTCCGCTTCGCGGCGCCCGAGGGTGCGCGAGGCCAGCAGGGGGAACATCACGTTCTGCTTGACCGTCTTCCAGGGCGGCAACTGGTCGAACTCCTGGAATACCACCACTCGGTCGGGCCCCGGTCCGGCGACCCGCTGGCCATCGAGCCGGATCTCTCCCTCTACCGGTGAGAGAAAACCGGCCACCGCCTTGAGCAGGGTAGATTTGCCGCATCCCGAGGGACCCAGCAACACGTAGCGGTCTCCTTCCTGCACATCGAAGCTGACCCGCTGGGTGGCCTTCACCACCTGGCGGGGCGTGCGGTACTCCAGGGTGACGCCATCCACCGCCAGGCGCGGTGTGCCGGTTTGTGGGTGCGGTGTGGTGCTGGCTTGCCGCCTGGCCAGTGAAGTTGCCGTAGCTGCCGTCATCAGCTTCCCTCCCAGGCATGAGCCTCGTCGAAGAAGTACTCTTGCCAGCTTTGCGGCAAGTGGCCAATCGCCTCCACCTGATGCAGAAACTCCGCCAGGGGGTAGGTGTTGCGCGGCACCAGCGAGAAGCTCACCTGCTCGTCGGTGATCAGGGTCGTTAGAAAGTCATTGTCCAGTTGGCTGCCGGTGACGCGGCGGTATGTCTCTGCGGCGCCGGCCGGATCTTGCTCGATATAGTCGCGGGCCTCGGCCAGGGCCTCCAGAAAGACGGCATATACCTCGGGGTTCTGCTCGCGGTAGCGCTCGGTGGCATAAAGCAGTGTGGGAGAGATCGGTCCGCCGAAGATCTCGTAGGAGTCGGTCACCTTGTGGATGCCTTCTTGCTCCAGCGCCTGATACTGGAAGGGGATGGCCGAGAAGTGAGCGCTGATCTCGGTGCCGTTGGAGAGCAGGGCGGCCGTGGCATCCGGGTGCGGCAGTGAGACGGTATTGGCTTCCAGCCGATCATAGGACTCGAGGCCGAAGGTATCGGCCACCGCTTTCTGCAGGAAGCGCGACTGCACCGACACCCCGACGGCGGGTACGGCGATGCGGTGTTCGGGGCCGAAGTCCTCGAGCGAGGACACCGCGGAATCGTTGGTCAGCAGAAAGTTGGGAAATTCGCCCAGCGAGGCCACGCCCTTGACGTTGGCACTTCCTCGGGTGCGATCCCATACCGTGAGCAGCGGGCCCACGCCGGCACTGGCAATATCGATCGCGCCGGAGAGCAGCGCGTCGTTGACCGCCGCGCCGCCGGAGAGCTGGCGCCACTCCACCTCGATGTCGAGGCCCCGTTCGGCCCCGAGCGTCTCGATCAGTTCCTGGTCGCGGATGACGTGCAGCAGCAGATAGGTAATGCCGAACTGCTCGGCGATGCGAATGCGTTCGTTGGCTTCTACGGGCTGTCCGCCGGCGGTAGTGGCCAAAGCCAACAGGGCGATTGCGGCGACACGAGAGTGCTGTATTGGCATGGAAAGCTCCCAGTTCCAGGATGAGTCAAGGAACCGTCACCTTGCCGACGCCGCAAAGTGTTCGCCAATGAGTTGTCCTGCTGTGCAAATCACTTAACCAGTGAAATGTTTTTCAGCTCTTGTCGAATCCGCTTATCGTGATGTATTAAGCGGGAATTGCCATTGGGAAACTGCCATGGCCACTGCTTGTATAGGGCAGCTCAATCCCTGAAATACGGAGAACTCTCATGCCCGAACAAGCGCCCAAGGTGAGGAAATTAAGCGGCCATATCGGTGCCGAGATCAGTGGCCTGGATCTGGCTAGACTGGACGAACGGGAGTTTAAACGACTGCATGACCTGTTTTTGGAGCATCAGGTTCTCGTGCTGCGCGACCAGATGCTGACTCGCGACCAGCATATCGCCCTCGGGAAGCGCTTCGGCGAACTCCATGTCCACCCCATGGCCAAGGGGCCGGAAGGCTATCCGGAAATATTCCCTATCGAGGCGGGGGCCAACTCCTCCAACGATCCCAAGGCGATCCGCGCAGGCAAGAAAGCCGTCAATGGTGGGCATTGGCATTCGGATGTCTCCTGCGATCCGGAGCCGCCGTTGGGGAGCATCCTCTACCTGCGCGAGGTGCCAGAATTCGGTGGCGACACCCTGTTCTCCAGCGGTTATGCCGCCTATGATGCGCTGTCGCCCGCCATGCAGAACTTCCTCGAGGAGCTGACCGCCGTGCACTCCGGGGAGGCCACCTACCGACTTCACTACGGCGATCAACGCGCTCAGGACCGCAGCCGCTTCGGCATCAAGAGCGAGACTCCCTACCCCGAGGCGTTGCACCCGGTGGTCCGCCGCCATCCAGAAACCGGGAGAAAGAGCCTGTTCGTCAATCGGGGGTTCACCCGTGAGATCGTCGAGCTGGGGCATGCGGAGAGCCAGGCCCTGCTGGAGTTTCTCTATCGTCATCAGGAGACACCGGAGTTCCAGGTGCGCGTGCAGTGGACTGCCAACACGGTGACTCTCTGGGACAATCGCTGCACCCAGCACCGTGCCGTCTTCGACTACGCTGGCCAGGTGCGACGGGGAGAGCGAGTGACGGTCAAGGGTGATCGCCCTGAGCCCGTGTTGCGACATGAGTCGCTGCCATGGGCGCTGGCGGGATCCTGACTAGAGGCTTCCGTCAGTACTTCGGTAGGCCTGATAGAGATCATCCAGCAGCGGCCCCACATGGGCCAATAGGGTATCGTCATCCGAACAGCGTTCCCGGGCGCCGCTGAGCATCAGCTGAAGCCCGGCCGCTTCCGGCACGGGGGCGCCGCCGACATCTAGGTAGTGGACCAGTTCGCCGAGCCGGGCCAGGGCGGTATCGCCTTCCAGCGCAAAGCTCACCAGCAGTACCTCAAAGGTGACCTTGTCATCGACATGGGTAAAGGCGGCCCCGTCAAAATCGAACCCCAGCGCCTCAGGTGGGCACTCCCCCGGGGTTTCCAACCACAGGAAGCGCGCCTCGGGGTCGATAAAGCGCTGGATCAGCCAGGCCGATGCCACGCGATCCACCCACAGGTGTCGCCGCGTGGCCCACAGCCGCCCGCGATATGCTTGCCGGTCGAGGCGGGGTATCGCTGCTCGGGTGGCTTGGGGCTCGTCGGGTACGAAGCGGCGATTGAAGGCGGCTTCGGCGTCGGCCAGCGCGGCGGCGGCCTGCTTCCTTGCCGCCCCCGGGAAGAAGTCGATCTCGACGATGGCCTGAAAGCGCCGCTGCAGTTGCAGCAAGCGGCGTTGCGCCTCGCGTGCGTTGAGGCGGGGGAGCTGCCGATGCCACGCGGCCAGCGGCTCCTGCAGCTCAGCATATTCCTCGACTCGCTCGAACAGTTCGGGCAGACCCTCTGTGCTCGTCATGGCGTCTTCATCTGCTGCCAGCAGCAGGGCTCTGCCGCCCATCTCCTCGATGGCCTCGGCCTGCTGTCGCAGCGCGATGAAGCGGTCTTCGCTGGCCGGCAGCAGGTAAACGCCATCGCGCAGCACGGCGGCCCCCAAGGCGCGAAGCGCCCGCCAGACTCGCATGCGTGGCGTGCCTGCTCTCCCGCTCAGGCTCATGACCAAAACCAGCCAGCGTCTGTCGTCTGTCATGTCATCTCATATCGTTGTACGCGTAACATGAGTGTTATACGCTTTACATCCCAATGCTGCCATCATCTTCGTGAGCGTATCCATGCCCCCTGTCAACGAAACGCCCCATCAGGTTCCCTTCCGCGAGGCCGTGATGGTCTGGCTACGGGTGGCCATGCTGAGCTTCGGCGGCCCGGCCGGCCAGATTGCGGTGATGCATCGCATCCTCGTCGAGGAGAAGAAGTGGATAGGTGAGAAGCGTTTTTTGCATGCGCTCAACTACTGCATGATGCTGCCCGGGCCGGAGGCCCAGCAGCTGGCGATCTACATCGGTTGGCTGATGCACCGCACCAAGGGCGGTCTGGTGGCGGGCAGCCTGTTCGTGCTGCCCGGCTTCATCGCCATTCTGGCGCTGAGCTACCTCTATGCCGCGCTGGGCAACGTGGGCCTGGTGGAGGGCCTCTTTTTCGGCCTCAAGGCAGCCGTACTGGCGGTTGTGCTCCACGCCGTGGTGCGCATCGGCAAGCGGGCTCTGCGTAACCGGGTGATGGTTGGCCTGGCGGCGGGGGCCTTCGTGGCGATCTTCTTTCTCGAACTCGCCTTCCCGTTGATCATCCTGGGGGCGGCCTTGATCGGTTTCTGGGGCGGCAAACGCGGCATGACCGCCTTCCAGGCGGGTGGTGGCCACGGCGATGGCGGCGGACCGGGGCTCAGCGACCGTGATTCTCTGCTCGGGGAGGGGCTGCCGGCCCATGCGCGCCCAAATCGCAGCTGGTCGCTGCGCGTCTCGGCAATCTTCCTGCTGCTGTGGTTGACGCCGGTGGCGCTGCTGCTGGTCACGCTGGGGGGCGACAACGTGTTCAGTCAGATCGCCACCTTCTTCAGCAAGATGGCGGTGGTCACCTTCGGTGGCGCCTATGCCGTGCTGGGCTATGTGACCCAGGAGGCGGTGCAGAACTACGGCTGGCTGGCCCCGGGGGAGATGCTCGACGGCCTGGGCATGGCCGAGACCACGCCGGGCCCGCTGATCCAGGTGGTGCAGTTCGTCGGCTTCATGGGCGCCTATCGCGAGGCCGTCGGGCTCGACCCCATGCTTGCGGCGACCCTGGCGGCGGTACTCACTACCTGGGTGACCTTCGTGCCCTGTTTCCTGTGGATCTTCCTCGGTGCCCCCTACGTGGAGCGGCTGCGTGACAACCGCGCTCTCAGTGCTGCGCTCTCGGCCATCACCGCCGCGGTGGTGGGGGTGATCCTCAACCTGGCGATCTGGTTCGGTCTTCACGTGATCTTTGCCGAAGTCGTCGAGCGGCATCTGCTCGGGGTGCGCCTGCTGATTCCGCAGTTCGGCACGCTGGATCCTCTGGCCCTGCTGCTGGCCGCCAGCGCCATGGCCGCCATCTTCCACTTCAAGATCGGCATGCTCAAGGTACTGGGCGGCTGTGCGCTGTTGGGTGTGCTGTTCTCTTTGGTTTTCTAGATGCCAGCCGGAGCAGGAGGAGTAACGGCATGGCGGGCCGGCGCCATGGGTGCCATGCTGAACCCATGACCTGCAGCCTTGCCGGAGAAATCTATGTCGTTGCCAAAACTCGGGAGTTACCTGCTGTCGTTGCTGTGCGGTGTCGCGCTGCTGGCGGCCTCGATGGGTGCCGCCAGCGCACGGGAGCTTGCTGCCGAGATTGACGAGATGGTCGAAGTAGAGATCGCCACGGTGGGGGTGGCCGGCTTCGGCGGCCCGCCCGTGGTGCTGCTTCGGGAGCCGGGGGCTCGCGAGGTGATCCCCATCTTCATTGGCGTCAACGAGGCTGGTGCCATCCTGCGCGGCCTCGCCGGAGAGCGTTCGCCGCGGCCCATGACTCACGACCTGCTGAGCGATGTGCTGGGTGAGATGGAAGCCACCCTGGAGCGTGTGTATGTCGATGCCATCGTCGACCACACCTTTCTCGGCATGCTCGAACTGAGCCTGCCGGGGCGCGACGAGCGGGTGCGTATCGACAGCCGCCCCAGCGATGCCATCGCTCTGGCCATCCATGCGGGGGCGAGCATTCACGTGGCGCCTCAGGTGCTCGAGGCAGCACGGGACATCGAGTACGAAGGCCTGGACGATCAGGTGGTGGTGGCGCTCGGCATCACCGTGGCGCCGGTCACCGCTGACCTGCGCGAAGCGCTGGGATTACCCGACCAGCCTGGCGTGTTGGTCAGTGACGTGCGTGGCCCAGCGGCCGACGCCGGCCTGGAGCCGGGCGCGCTGCTGCTAGAAGTGAACGGTGAGGTGCCCGAAACGCCGCTGCGCTATCTCGAACTGGTGCGCGACACGGCCGTGGACGAAGACGCCCGGCTACGCTACTGGCAGCAAGGCGAGGAGTACGAGATCGAGGTCACCACCGACGTGCCGCCGCGTGAGCCCATGCCGAGGCCCAGGCAGGACGTGCCTGGTATTCGTACATGAGACCTTTAAAGAAACCTTTCAGGTGAATTATAATGCTCTAATTATAATTAATTAAATTCTCCTAAAGTTACTTATACTGAGGCCGTTAAGTGTATTGAGGCCGCAGTTTTCTTCATTGGATATTCCGCTCAGGTGAAGCATGAGTTAGAGCTTTTGCCCTTTGTGATGGCATCGCCAAATCAGTTGTGACGCTTGTTGCTAGAGCGCTGCCCTGAAGGAATGGCTCATTGAGGAAATTGTCGGCTGTGTGTACGACATAGACACGGAGACGGCAATGACGATTACCATAAAAGCAAGACTCATCATGTTCAGCATCATGTTTCTTGCCTTTCTGCTGCTGGTGAGCGGGTTTGGACTAAGTGGCATGAATACCAGCAACCGAGCCATCCAGACCGTATACGAAGATAGACTCATTCCCACTATACAGCTAACTCGAATCGACGAGCTCATGCGTGAGAATCTCATTGCCATGAGCCAAATGGTGCTGAATGATCCTCGCTTGGAGCGAGGCGGTGAAGAGGCCCGTTCATTTGGCGACATACAAGCCGACATAGAAAACAATGCCGAAGAGATAGACGTCACTTGGCAAGCGTTCACCGCGCATCGACTGACAAATGAAGAACGTCAGCTCGCTGAAATGTTCGAAACCCGTCAGGGAGAATTTGTTGCCACAGGGCTCGAGCCGGCGCTGGAGTACTATGCGAATGGTGATTTTGCGGCCGGTAATCGCGTATACCAGCAGCTTACGCTCCCTCTCTTCCAGGCTGCCAACGATGTGGCTCATGAATTGATCGACTTGCAAGCGGCAGTTGCTCAGGATGAATTTTCCAGCGCCCTGGATTATTACGTGTTCGAGCGAAACCTCATCATTGGCGCCTTTCTTCTCGCTTTGCTGGTTTCGGTTGGCATGAGTTGGTGGTTGATTCGCGCCATCGGGCAGCCGCTCAAGCGCATGATGGAGCATTTCTCGCTCATGGCCAAAGGCGATCTCAGCCAACCCATCGAGACTGGGGCGAAGGACGAGGTGGGGCTTGCCTTGAGAGCACTGGCTGACATGCAGGAACAGCAGCGCGAACTGATCGTCTCGATCCAGCAGTCGGCAGGAAACATAGCCACGGGCTCAGGGCAGATAGCCTCGGGAAATACCGATCTTTCCCAGCGAACCGAAGAGCAGGCTTCCAGTCTGCAGGAAACCGCAACCAGCATGGAGCAGGTTGCCGCTACGGTTAAGCAGAATACCGAGCATGCGGCCCAGGCTAACCAGCTGACCCGCGAGGTGAGCCAAAGTGCCGAAACCGGGGGTGAAAAGGCCGACTTGGTGGCGGGAAAGATGCGCGAGCTCAACGAGAGTTCGGAGAAGATCAGTGGCATCATCGAAGTCATAGATGGCATTGCTTTCCAAACCAATATCCTCGCCCTCAACGCCTCGGTGGAGGCGGCTCGTGCCGGCGAGCAGGGCCGTGGTTTTGCCGTCGTTGCGCAGGAAGTACGCAATCTGGCTCAGCGCTGTGCCGATGCGGCGCAGGAAATTCAGTCACGGGTGGATCAGAATGCTGGGATCGTCAAGGAAGGAAGCCTGCTGGTCGATGAGGCGGGTACGGCGATGGATGAGATCGTGACAGGCATAAAGCGCGTGACCGAATTGATGGATGAAGTGGCACGCGGCTCTCAGGAGCAGAATGCTGCCGTCGAGCAGGTGAGTGTAGCGGTGAACCAGATGGACCAGGTGACCCAGGACAATGCGGCTCTGGTTGAGCAGACGGCCAATGCCTCGGCGTCATTGGAGCAGCAGGCGAGGGAGCTGAGCGAAGCGGTGAGGTCCTTTAAAATTCATCGCCAGGATCCGAGTCAGGCTGCTATCTCAGGCCGGATTGTTGCCAAGAGTACGGCTACCTTGGTCGCGCCGCCCGCTGAGCGTCATGACCCCCGGCCGAGTCAGGCCAAGCGACAGCTGGAACCGGAGTGGGATAGCTTCTGACACGCTGGTATCAAGCGCTCCCCCAGAGTGGGGAGCGCCGCCACGCATCGAGATATCTCTGAGATCTCTCTTTAATCTCCGTCGTGTAGCCGGGTCAACCCCTCCTGGGCGGTGGAGGCCACCAGCCGACCGCTGCGGTCGTAGATGCTGCCGCGGGCGAACCCTCGGGCACCGCCGGCCCAGGGGCTGTCCATGTCGTAGAGCAGCCAGTCGTTGACCTGCACGTCGTGGTGGAACCACAGCGCGTGGTCGAGGCTGGCGATCTGCAGTTTGGGGTCGCGGAAGGTGATACCGTGCGGCACCAGCGCCGTAGTCAGCAGGTTGAAGTCGGAGCTGTAGGCCAGCAGGTAGCGGTGCAGGGCAGGATCGTCGGGCAGCTCGCCGGTAAGGCGGAACCACAGCCGTTTGCGTGAAGGCTGCCCCGGCTCGGCTTCGTCGCCCAGGTGCAGGAACTCGATGGGGTGACCGGGAAAGCGCTCCAGGCGGGCGCTGGGGTCCTGGGCCAGGGCCTCGGGCGTTGCCAGTTGGGGCATCGCCATCTGGTGCGCCATGCTCTCTTCGCGGCCATGAAAGGAGGCGCTGCAGAAGAAGATCGGGCGCCCCTTCTGAATGGCGGTGACACGCCGGGTGGTGAAGCTGGCGCCATCGCGTACGCTGTCGACCTGATAGACTACCGGGCGGTGAGGGTCGCCTGGACGCAGGAAGTAGCCATGCAACGAATGCGCCTGGCGCGAGGCATCTACCGTGCGGGTGGCCGCCGAAAGCGCCTGGCCGAGTACCTGGCCGCCGAACAGCTGTGGCAGACCCAGGTCCTGGCTGCGGCCGCGGAACAGGTTCTCCTCGATCTCTTCCAGGCCGAGTAGGGCGACGAGCTGGTTCAGGGCGTCGGACATGTGGCTTCCTCAGGGCGTATCATACGATTGTTTCAGGCATCAGCATAACGGAGTCCACGCCGATGCGCAGTGACGAATTCTACATGCATCGGGCGCTGGACCAGGCCCGTGAAGGGCTGGCGGCCGGCGAGGTGCCGGTGGGGGCGGTGGTGGTGAGCCCGGCCGGAGAGATCGTGGGAGTGGGCTTCAATGCGCCCATCTCGGGTCACGATCCCAGCGCTCATGCCGAGATTCGTGCCCTGCGCGATGCCGCCCGGCGGCTGGGCAACTATCGTCTGGATGGGTGCACGCTCTACGTCACCTTGGAGCCCTGCCTGATGTGTACCGGGGCGATCATCCATGCGCGCATCGCCCGGCTGGTCTACGGGGCGGCGGAGCCGCGCACCGGCATGGTCGAATCGAAGGCCAACCTGTTCGCCCAGCCCTGGCACAATCATCGGGTCACGGTTGAGGGTGGCGTGCTGGCCGCGCGCGCCGCCAAGCTGCTCAAGGCCTTCTTCGAGGCCCGGCGAGAGCGTGACGAAGCGGCATCAGGCCCGCTCGGCGATCACTAGTGGCGGAGCCGCCTTGACCCGGTTGCGGCCCTCGGCCTTGGCGCGATAGAGGGCGTCGTCGGCGGCCTGCATGATGACGGCAACGTCCAACGGGCCGTCGATCAGCGTGACCACGCCTATGCTGGCGGTCAGAGGTTGGCCGTCATGGTGCAGCAACTTGGCATCCACGAGATGTCGGCGCAGCGTATCGGCGATGTCCAGCGCCTGGATGGCATCGACCCGTGGCAGGCAGGCGACGAACTCCTCGCCACCGTAACGGGCGAACAGTCCGCCTTGCGGTTCGATCAGCTCGCGCCCTATCTGGCCCAGTTCAATCAGGTAGCGATCTCCCACCAGGTGGCCCTGGTGATCGTTGATGTGCTTGAAATGATCCACATCGCAGATCAATACGCTCAGCGGACGCTGTGCTCCATTGGCCTCGAGCGCCTCCATGAACAGGCGCCGGTTGGGTAGTCGTGTCAGTTCGTCATGCCGGGCAAGCCACTCGACCTCCTCCTGAAGTTGGCTACGCATGCGAATTTCGCGCCGCAGCACCCGGTTGGTGTCGCGTACCCGCCGATGCTGGCGTGCCAGGCGGGTGTAGCCGTGCAGCACCAGGTAGAGCAGATAGGCCAGGGTAAGCCCGGTGATCAGCGTGACCACCGGGTGGCGCGGCAGGCGCTGCAGCAGCTGGGCATGACTGGGTTGGACGCTGAGCAGCAGCGGTGTGCCTGCCACGTCGAGCTGTGTCTGGTGGTGCCAGGGCGCGAGCCGTGTGTCAGGCATTCGGTTGGCCAGGATTTGCTCTCCCTGGCTGAGAACCAAGCCAAAGTGACGGCCATCTACCTCACGAAACAACGCCTCGGCCAGCATCGGTAGCCCGATGACCATGGCGACGGCGCCGAGAGTACGCTGCCCATCAGTGGGAATCGGCAGGTAATGAATGATGCCGGGTACGCCCTGCAGCAGCATGATTACGTCGGTTCGGCCGATGCGCTGTTCGAACAGCGCCCGGTTCACGGCCTCGCGCCCGGCGGGCTGTACATCGAAGAGGCGCGCACCTAGCACTTGAAGGTTGATGTCGCTGGGTGGGTAGACGCGAGTAAGGCGACTGTCGGGATCGATGAAGGCGATATTGAGCAGATAGCGAAAATCGCGATGATACAGCGTTGCCTGGCGCGACCATTCTTCCTGGCTGGGAGGCGCATCGAACAGCGTCCAGACGTTGGCGAAGCGCTCCACCGCCGTCAAATGATCCTGAATTTCACGCGTGAGGCGCTGGCCGAGCTGCCTGGCTTCCGCCGCGACGGTGCCGTGCAGCTCCCGCTCGGTCACGTTTTTCTGGTGATACCACAGCAGCAGCACGGCCAGCACGAGAGCCAGAGAGGGCACCAGAGCCCGCCTGAGTGGAGCGGCGTGAAGTCGCCAGCCCGGCAGCGCAGCCACGCTCAGACCGGCCAGCAGTAGCCCCAGGGACAGCGTGGTCCAGAGGCCGGCTGCCATTCGCAGCAGTGGCGCCTCCGGAGCGGCAGCGTCGAGCAGTCCTTGTGCACTCAGCAGCACGGCCATGACCAGCAACAGCGGGCCGCCCAGCGTGGACTGAGAGTGGGTGGCGATGAGTACGGCTACGAGAATCAGGCTCAGGGTCGTCAGTAAGGCCGGACGCCATACCTCCAGCGTCAACCCCTGGGCCAGACCGTGGCTCATGGCGTCCCAGCTTTCCAATGTCACCCAGTATTCCGGCAGGGCATAGCTGGCCAGGGCCAGGGTCAGCGGCAGCATCACGGCACCTACCACCCCCTTGGCCAGCGACCGCCCACCCAGCAGCATCATCAACTGAGCCAGGATGAGCAGTCCGGCAAGGCCCAGCGTGACGATCTCGTGCAAGGGGGCCTGGTCGCCGCCCACGCCGACGAGCCCCAGGGTAAGGGGAACGAATGCCAGGTTGGTCAACAGGGTGGCATGGCGGGACATGGGTACCCTCTACTGGTGGAGGGGGGAGATGATATCGAACAACGGGAATTCCTCATCCACGCCATTTGGCGCTTCGTTCAACTGCAGATACTGCTGCTGGCTGCGGTCGACGTACGACAGGATCTCGTAGTAGCGGCGAATGTTGCGCACGTAGATCACCGGCTCGCCGCCCCGCGCATAACCATGACGGGTCTTGCTGTGCCATTCGCGCTTCTGCAGCAGCGGTAGCGCCTCGCGTACGTCTTCCCAGCTGTTGGGGTCTCCACCCAGTTCCTCGGCGATACGGCGGGCATCGTACAGATGCCCAAGCCCGACGTTGTAGGCTGCCATGGCCATGTAGAGGCGGTCGTCTCCTTGTATCGACTCGGGCAGCCGATCCTTTAACTGACGCAGGTAGCGTGCCCCACCGTCGACGCTCTGCACCGGATCGAGGCGGTCACTCACGCCCATCTCACCGGCGGTGGGCAGGGTCAGCATCATCAGCCCCCGCACGCCGGTAGGCGAGGTGGCCTCGGGGTCCCAGTGCGACTCCTGATAGCCCAGCGCAGCCAGCAGCTTCCAATCGAAGCCCGTGTTACGCGCTGCTTCGCGAAACAGCTCGGCATAGGTGGGCAGGCGCTCGTTGAGGTGCGCGATGAAGACCCGCGCGCCGACGTACTCAAGGTAATCGTCATGGCCGAAGTGCCGGGCCACCAGTTCGTCGAGCACGCCTGCCTGTTTCAAGCCGTACAGGAAACGGTTGGCCGCCTGTTGCAGCCCCAGGCCGCCGCTGGCAGGAAAGGCCCAGGCCATGGAGAGTGGCTTGCCCAACGGAAAACCTCGCTCCACGCCGGGGAAGAAGATCCGGTTGATGCGGAACTGATGCTCGAAGACCACGGCGGCATCCAGGTAGCCACCTTCCACCTGACTCAACAGCTCGGCGACTTCCACCTCCGAGGATTCGCGCCACCCGAGCTCCGGATGTTCCGCCTGCAGCTCGCGCAGCACGCGATCGGTGCCCGAGCCGCGGATGGTGCCGATGGTCAGGCCGGCGAGAGCTTCCGGGTCTTTCACCGGCGGCAGGCCGCGACGATAGACCAGCAGCGGTTGCAGGTCGAGGATCGGGCGACTATAGATAAGGTCGGGTTGAGTCAGATCCAGTGGCAGGGCCGCCGCCGCCAGATCGCCCTCCTGACGCACCGCGTCCAGCGCGCTTTGAATGTGGTGCCGGGCATCCAGTGTCAGGCTGACGCCGAGATACTCGGCGAAACGGCGCATCAGCTCGTACTCGAATCCGGTCGGGCCGTGACGCCCCTCGTAATAGGTGGTTGGCGTATTGCGCGTATGGATGCTTATGAAGTCGCGCTCGCGCACCTCTTCCAGCAGTCCGCTGACAGGCTTGAAATGGCGGTAGGGGGTCAGGCACAGGACGACCCCCAGCAGCAGTATGGCGGCCAGGCGCAGACGGCTCAGCAATATACGATTCGCGAACTCGGGCATTCAGCTGACGATCGGCGATGAGAGCTTCACGATAACGGCCCGAGACACGGCTGTCATCCGCTGCATTTCGTCTGCCCGCTGCTTTCCAGTATCATAGCGCCTTTCTTCGCCGCCGCGCGGCCCTTCCTCCGCTTGCTTCAGAGGCTTCAAGACATGCTCGAACTTCGAGGCGCGCCTGCCCTTTCCGCTTTCCGTCACGACAAGCTGCTGGCTGCCCTGCGCGCACGGGTTCCCGAGGTCGAGTCCCTGCACGCTTCCTACGTGCACTTCGTGGATATCGACGGTGAGCTATCCGACGATGAACGGAGCCTGCTCGGCCAGTTGCTCGACTATGGCATCAAAGACGACGGCGTCAAAGACGGCGCCCAGGGAGATGCCGACGGCCAGCTGTTCCTGGTGGTGCCGCGCATTGGCACCCAGTCGCCGTGGTCGTCCAAGGCCACCGATATCGCCCGCAACTGCGGCCTGGCGCGGGTGCGCCGCCTCGAGCGGGGCGTCGCCTATCGTGTGACGCTCAAGGCGCCGATGTCGGAAGCGGCCTTCATGGCGATCCGCGAGACTCTGCACGACCGCATGACTGAGAGCGTGCTGGTCGATGCCTCCGATGCCGCCCAGCTGTTCGCCCATCACGAGCCGGCCCCGCTGGGGCGGGTGGACATTCTCGAGGGCGGCCGGGCGGCGCTGGAGCAGGCCAACGTCGCGCTGGGCCTGGCTCTGGCCGAGGACGAGATCGACTATCTGGTCGAGGCGTTCCGCGAGCTTGCGCGCAACCCCACCGACGTCGAACTGATGATGTTCGCCCAGGCCAACTCCGAGCACTGCCGGCACAAGATCTTCAACGCCGACTGGGTGATCGACGGCGAGGCGCAGAGCCATTCGCTGTTCAAGATGATCAAGAACACCTACCAGGCTTCGCCCGACGACATTCTCTCCGCCTACAGCGACAACGCCGCGGTGATCAAGGGCAGCGAGGCGGGGCGCTTCTTCGCCGCACCGCTGACCGGCAAGGCCGCCGAGCGTGCGGTTTACGCCGCGCATCGCGAGCCGATCCATATCCTGATGAAGGTGGAAACCCATAACCATCCCACCGCCATCGCACCCTATCCGGGGGCGGCCACCGGCGCTGGCGGCGAGATCCGCGACGAGGGGGCCACGGGCATCGGTTCCAAGCCCAAGGCGGGCCTGACCGGCTTCACCGTGTCCAACCTGCGCATTCCCGAGTTCGTCCAGCCTTGGGAGGCCTTCGACTACGGCAAGCCCGAGCGCATGCAGTCGGCGCTGGCTATCATGCTCGAAGGACCCATCGGCGGAGCCTCGTTCAACAACGAGTTCGGCCGCCCCAATCTGACCGGCTACTTCCGCACCTACGAGCAGGACACCCTGGGTGCCGGCGGCATCGAGCGGCGCGGCTATCACAAGCCGATCATGCTCGCCGGCGGTTACGGCAACATTCGCGATGGCCACGTCCAGAAGGGCGAGATTCCGGTCGGCGGCAAGCTGATCGTGCTGGGCGGCCCGGCCATGCTGATCGGCCTGGGCGGCGGCGCCGCCTCGTCGATGGCCTCCGGCACCTCCAGCGCCGATCTCGACTTTGCCTCGGTACAGCGCGACAACGCCGAGATCGAGCGCCGCGCTCAGGAAGTGATCGACCGCTGCTGGGCGTTGGGCGAAGCCAACCCCATCCGCTTCATTCACGACGTCGGCGCCGGCGGGCTCTCCAATGCCTTGCCGGAGCTGGTCAAGGACGGCGGGCGCGGCGGCCTGTTCGACCTGCGTGCGGTGCCCAACGCCGAGCCGGGCATGAGACCGCTGGAGATCTGGTGCAACGAAGCCCAGGAGCGCTACGTGCTGGCGGTGGCGCCCGAGGATCTCGACACCTTCGATGCGCTGTGCGCCCGCGAACGCTGCCCCTACGCGGTGGTCGGCGAGGCCACCGAGGCGCATCACCTGGAGGTGCGCGACGGCCACTTCGAGGCCCAGTCCATGGCCAGCAAGCCGGTCGACCTGCCGATGAGCGTGCTGTTCGGCAAGCCGCCGAAGATGCAGCGCGAGTTCCAGCGCCAGTCGCTGGAGCTGCCCGGCGTGATGCTCGACAACCTCGACCTGCGCGAGGCCATGGAGCGCGTGCTGCGCCTGCCCACGGTGGCCTCCAAGAGCTTTCTGATCACCATCGGCGACCGCTCCATCACCGGCATGGTGGCCCGCGACCAGATGGTCGGTCCGTGGCAGGTGCCGGTGGCCGACGTCGCCGTGACCACGGCGAGCTACGACACCCATGCCGGCGAGGCGATGGCCATGGGCGAGCGCCCGCCGGTAGCGCTGATCGATCCGGCCGCCAGCGCCCGCCTGGCGGTAGCCGAGACCATCACCAACCTGGCAGCCGCGCCGATCGCCAAGCTGTCCGACATCAAGCTTTCCGCCAACTGGATGAGTGCCGCGGATCACGTCGGTGAGAACCAGGCGCTGTTCGATGCCGTGCATGCGGTGGGCATGGAGCTGTGTCCGCAGCTCGGCATCGCCATTCCGGTGGGCAAGGATTCCATGTCCATGCGCACCGCCTGGCAGGCCGAGAGCGACAAGGGCGAGAGCGAAGAGAAGAGCATCACCGCACCGCTGTCGCTGGTGGTCACCGGCTTCGCCCCGGTCACCGATGCGCTGAAGACCCTGACGCCGCAGATCAACCTGGAGCAGGACGAATCCGATCTGATCCTGATCGATCTGGGCGGCGGCAAGAACCGTCTGGGCGGCTCGGCGCTGGCGCAGGTCTACGGTCAACTCGGCAACGAGTGCCCCGACCTCGACGATCCCGAGGATCTCAAGGCGTTCTTCGCCGTGATCCAGGGGCTCAACGCCGACGGCAAGCTGCTGGCCTACCACGACCGCAGCGACGGCGGCCTGCTGGTCACGCTGCTGGAGATGGCTTTCGCCGCCCATGCCGGTCTCGAGATCAAGCTCGATTGGCTGATCGACGAGCCGACCCAGGCGGTGGATGCGCTGTTCGCCGAGGAGCTCGGTGCGGTGATCCAGGTCAATCGTCAGTACACCGAAGAGGTGCTGGCCCAGTTCGCCGCTGCGGGTATCGAGACCTGTGGCGTCATCGCCCGGCCGCGCTACGATGACCAGGTACGCGTGACCCTGTTCGAGGAGCCGCTGCTCGAGACCACCCGGCTGCTGGCCCAGCGTACCTGGGCCGAGACCAGCTATCGCATGCAGGCGCTGCGCGACAACCCCGACTGCGCCAAGAGCGAGTTCGACGGCCTGCTCGACGGTCGCGACCCGGGCCTCTCGGCGAGCCCCGCCTTCGACGTGAACGAGGATGTCGCGGCACCCTTCGTCAACACTGCACGCCCGGCGGTGGCCATTCTGCGCGAGCAGGGGGTCAATGGCCACCTGGAGATGGCCTGGGCCTTCCACCACGCCGGCTTCGAGTCGGTGGACGTGCACATGAGCGACATCCTCGCTGGACGTGTCGATCTCGCCTCGTTCAAGGGGCTCGTCGCCTGCGGTGGCTTCTCCTATGGCGACGTGCTGGGAGCTGGTGGCGGCTGGGCCAAGTCGGTGTTGTTCAACCCGCGGGCGCGGGAGCAGTTCGCGGCATTCTTCGAGCGCGACGACAGCTTCGGCCTCGGCGTGTGCAATGGCTGCCAGATGTTCTCCCAACTGAAGGAGCTGATTCCCGGCGCCGACAGCTGGCCGCGCTTCGTGCGCAACGAATCCGAGCAGTTCGAGGCCCGGGTGGCAATGGTTCAGGTGGAGCAGAGTCCCTCGATCCTGCTTGCCGGTATGGAAGGCTCACGGCTGCCGATCGCCGTGGCTCACGGTGAAGGACGCGCCGAGTTCCGCGACAGCGCCCACCTGCGCAGCATGCAGGGCAGCGCTCAGGTTGCCCTGCGCTACGTCGACAATTATGGTCAGGTCACCACCCACTACCCGTCCAACCCCAACGGCTCGCCTTCCGGCATCACCGGACTCACCACGCCGGATGGACGGGTGACCATCATGATGCCGCACCCCGAGCGTGTGGTACGGGCGGTCACCAACTCCTGGCGGCCTGCGGAATGGACCCGCGACGGGGCCTGGATGCGGCTGTTCCGCAATGCCAGGATATGGCTGGGCTGATCTTGCCCCGGTCTCGAATGGGAATCGAGGCGGGCAAATGAAAGAGGCGGCCTCGGGCCGCCTCTTTGCTTCATGCTGTTCTGGCTGATCCCTGCCTTGGCCTCACAACTCCGAGGGGCCCTCAGGCGCGCTGTTCCATCTGCCTCGGTTCGCTGCGTGAGGCGACGAAGCCCTCCAGTACCACATGCTCTGCCTGCTTCTGCTTGATGATCGCTGTCTGTGCCGGGTACAGCGCCGTCACGGTGCTGGCTTCGCGCAGATGCTTGTGGAAATGCAGAGAGTGCTCGGCATCGATGATCGCCTGGGTCAGGGTCTCGTGTGCCTGAAGCGGTGTATCGATGAACAAGGGCGGTGACATGACCTGTGCTGCCTGTTTGGCAGGGTCGTCCGGCAGGCCCAGTTGATGCGAAAGACGGCGCAGCTCCTCGACACGCATTTCGCACTGGATGCCGAGCGAGGCCATCAGGCGGCTCACGGAGGTGTCGAAGGGTAGAAAGCTGAAGGCAAGCCTTCGGTACCGGGTCACCTCGGCGCGTTCATGGGCATCGGCGAGTGCCAACAGCTCATCCAGCACCAGGGTCCGCCTGGCGATCGTTATTGGTCTTTCTGGCATGGCAGTGTCCTCTTGTCGGAGGCTGAGCATCGGCTGCATCCCTGCTGATTCCGCAGCGCTGGAATGATGCTCGGATAGTGCCCCCAGTTTGCATGACCTTCATCAAGTTTCGCGACGTTTAGGTCTGAAGAACCAGTGATTCCATCCACCGGTGTGACGCGAACCACCCGTATCCCCATCGCCCTTGGGTGGTCTCGTCCGACACGGCACTGAGGTTTCACTATAGTCGAACTACGGAAGAATCCATCGAAGAAAAATGAAACGAAGGTTTGACAACTGTAGCCGTCGCGCCAGACTGCCGGGACCAACGACAAGAGGCTGCGAGGCATGACCAGAGAAGTCTTTCATGAGCGGGTGACGCTGGAATTTCAGGATCATGTCGCCGAGGTGACGTTGGTGCGACCCCGTGAGCACAACGGCCTCGATTGGGCGATGATCGACGCCCTGCTGGCGGCGCAGCAGCACCTGACCGAACTCGAGGGGCTGCGCGCCGTCGTGCTGCAGGGCGAGGGGGAGAGCTTCTGCGCCGGGCTCGACATGGCCACCATCATGTCTCGTCCCGAACGGCTGCCCTCGCTGCTGGCACCCGATGAGCACGGCATCAATCCGGTACAGCGTCTGGCGCTGGGTTGGCGCGATGCCGGCGTGCCGGTGATCGCTGCACTGCAAGGACACGTCTACGGCGGCGGGCTGCAGATCGCCCTGGCCGCCGATGTTCGCGTGGTGCATCCCGAGGCCCGGCTGGCACTGCTGGAGATCGTCTGGGGCATCATTCCCGATATGGGCATCAGCGTGACAGGCGAGACGATTCGTAGCGACGTGCTGCGAGAGCTGGCCTGGACCGGGCGCAAGGTGAGCGCTGAGGAAGCCGTTGCGCTGGGTCTCGCCACGCGTCTGGCCGATGACCCACGGAGCACTGCGCGAGATATCGCCACGGCGGTAGCAGCGCGCTCGCCCAGAGCGGTGGCTGCAGCGCGAGAGCTCTTCATCCGCGCCCCCGCCATGTCAGAGCGCGAGCGCCTGGCGCTGGAGGCCAGCCTGCAGCGCGGCCTGCTCGGCGGCGAGGAGCAACTGGAAGCGGTGGCGGCCAGGATGGCCGGCCGCGAGCCGCGCTTCACCTGACCTGAGCACGTGACAACCGCCACTCCACCTGACACTGCCGCCCCTTCGCTGCGCCCCTACCAGCAGGAGGCGGTGCGCCGCGTGGTGACCCATTTCCGTACCAGCGACGAGCCGGCGGTGGTGGTGCTACCCACCGGCAGCGGCAAGTCGCTGGTCATCGCCGAGCTGGCGCGGCTCGCCCGCGGGCGGGTGCTGGTGCTGGCCCACGTGCGCGAGCTGGTGGAGCAGAACCATGCCAAGTACCTGGCCTATGGCCACGAGGCGGACATCTTCAGTGCCGGCCTGGGGCGCAAGGAGAGCACCCGCCAGGTGGTGTTCGGTTCGGTACAGTCGGTAGTGCGCAACCTGGGGTTGTTCGACGACAGTAATTTCACTCTGCTGGTGATCGATGAGTGCCACCGCGTCGCGCCGGACAAGGACGCCAGCTATCGTCGCGTGATCGAAGCGCTCAGGCAGGCCAATCCGCGGCTCAAGGTGCTGGGCCTCACTGCCACGCCCTATCGCCTGGGCCAAGGCTTCATCTATTACCGTCACCACCACGGCATGGTGCGGGGTGACGACGACTGCTTCTTTCGCGACTGCGTGTTCGAGCAGCCGCTGCGGCTGATGGTCAAGCAGGGCTACCTGGCCGAACCCAGGCGCGTGGATGCCGCCGTCGAGCGCTATGACTTTTCCGCGCTGGTGCCGGGGGCGGGCGGTTTGTTCCGGGAAGAGGAGCTCAACCGGGTGGCGGCGGGCAATCGCGCCACGCCGGGTATCGTCGCCGAGATCGTCGAGCGGGCCCGCGGCCGCCAGGGCGTGATGCTGTTCGCCGCCAGCGTGGCCCACGCCAAGGAGGTGCTTGGCTATCTGCCGGCCGCCGAGGCAGCGCTGATCACCGGCGAAACGCCATCGCGGGAGCGCGAGCGCATCATCGCCACCTTCAAGGCCCGTGAACTCAAGTACCTGGTCAACGTGGCGGTGCTCACCACCGGCTTCGACGCGCCTCATGTCGATCTGATCGCCATTCTGCGGCCCACCGAGTCGGTGAGTCTCTACCAGCAGATCGTCGGTCGCGGCCTGCGCCTAGCCCCTGGCAAGCGCGACTGTCTGATCCTCGATTACGCCGGCAACCCGTGGGATCTCTACGCGCCGGAAGTGGGCAGCCCGCGTCCTGCCTCGGACACCGAGCCGGTGCAGGTCGAGTGCCCCGCCTGCGGCCACGTCAACCTGTTCTGGGGCCGCAAGGAGGGCGAGATCGTCATCGAGCACTTCGGCCGCCGCTGCCAGGGGCTGGTTGAAAGAGAAAAAACAGCAACGACAGCGGGTGGCGCTGATAGAAGGCATGGCGCGGCTTCGGGCGCCGATAGAAAGCAGGGCGCGGCTTCGGGCGCCGATAGAAAGCAGGGCGCGGCTTCGGGCGCCTGTAAACAGTATCAGTGCTCGTTTCGCTTCCGCTTCAAGGTGTGCGGCGAGTGTGGTGCCGAGAACGATATCGCCGCGCGGCGCTGCCACGGCTGCCAGACCCTGCTGGTCGACGCCGACGACAAGCTCAAGGAGGCGCTGCGCCTCAGGGATGCCCGGGTGCTGCGGGTGGCCGGCATGCAGCTCGAGGCCACCGTCAACGGCCGCGGGCTGCCGCGGCTCAAGGTCACCTACCACGACGAGGACGGGACGAGCCTGAGCGAGTGGTTCGCCCTGGAAACCCCGGCTCAGCGCGCCGCCTTCGCTGCGGTGTTCCTGCGCCATCACCTGCGTGCGCCAGGCACGCGCTGGCAGCCGCTGAGCGCCGAGGAGGTCATTGCCGAGCGTCGGCGCCTGCGCCATCCCGATTTCGTGGTGGGGCGCAAGGTGGGGCGCCACTGGCAGGTGCGCGAAAAGCTATTCGATTATATCGGGCGCTATCGCAAGGCCGAGGCGGTGGAGTAGGCGGAGCCTCTGGGGGGCAACGGCGGGTCGACATCGAGAGGCTTGCCATCATGACATTGTTAGTTAGAATAACTAACCATATGTAATGGAGGCAGACCATGACGCTGGAAACGGACCTGAAGGTCCTGGGCTGGGAAATATGGAACCGCTGGCGGGAGCATGGCCGTCGCAGCGGCAGCATGGAGCTCACCGCTGCCGAACTCGACTACCTCTATGCCCTGCTCTCGGCATCCGAGGGGATGCGCCTGACGGAGCTGGCCACATTGCTGCGGGTGAGCAAGGCCTCGGCCAGCACCATGGTCAGCAAGCTGGAGGCGCGTGGCTACCTCCGTCGTTCGGCCTGTCCGGGGGATGGGCGAGCCGTACTCTTGCATCCGACGGACAAGGCGCGACATATCGAGAAGGAGGAGCACGACGTCTATGCGGAGACCGCCACTGCACTGCGGCAAGGGTTGGATGAGCATGAGCGGCGTGAGCTGGAGCGGCTGCTGGACAAGGCCTGCCAAGGGCTCAGGAGGGGCGACTGATGCACACCGGCTCGATTACCCGCGCTTATTGGCGCTACACCCTGCCTGCCGTCACGGCGCTGATGGTCAGCGGCATGTACCAGGTGGTGGATGGCATTTTCATCGGGCATGCCATCGGCGAACCGGGGCTGGCCGGTATCACCATGGCCGTACCGGCGGTCATCGTGCTGCTGGCGGTGGGGATGATGCTGGGCGCAGGCGCCGGGGCCCAGTGCTCCATCGCTCAGGGGCGGGGCGACGAGGCGCGGGCAGCATTGATGCTGGGGCAGGGCGGCTGGCTGCTGGTGCTGCTCGGGGTTCCGGTGGGCGGCCTGCTGCTGTTCGGCGGAGAAACTATCCTGACCTTCCAGGGCGCCACGGGACAGGTGTCGCGGCTTGGTGGCGACTATCTGATGATGATGGCCTGGGGCGCACCGCTGGTGATGGCCAGCCTGGCCTTGCCGTTCTGGGTGCGCAACCTGGGTGCCCCTCGTCTGGCGACTCTGGCGATGGTGACGGGGGGCCTGGCCAATATTGCCTTCGACTACGTCTTCATCCTGTGGCTTGGCTGGGAGCTGCAAGGAGCGGCTCTGGCTACGCTGCTGGCGGAGAGTTTCACCATCCTGATCTGCCTGGGCTTTCTGGTGAGTCGCAAGCCACCCATCCGCCTGCGCTGGCAACCGCTACGTCTTGGCGCCTGTCGAGCCGTGCTGGGCACCGGGGGAGCCAGCATGGCGATGTATCTTTATCTCGGTGTGGTAACGGTGCTGCACAACATGCTGCTGATGAAGTATGGCGGTTCGGTGCAGGTGGCGGCCTATGCCATCACCGGATACCTGTTGGCCTTCTACTATATGCTGGCCGAGGGCGCGGCCAATGGCATGCAGCCGCTGATCAGCTACTTCCATGGCGCGCGTCGAAATCCCGATATCAAGCGGGTCTTTTGTCTTGGCCTTTACACCGGCTTGGGGTTCGGTGTGGCGATGGTAGCGGCGCTGATGCTGTGGCCCGGCCACGTCGCCAGCATCTTTGCCGCCGATGATGCCGAGCTTCTGGCGGCGGCTGCCCTCGGCATCCGCCTCCACCTGTTCGCGCTCTTCCTGGATGGCTTCGTCGTGCTGGCGGCCTGCCTCTTCCAGGCCATGGGCATGGGGCGGCAGGCACTGCTCATCACCTTGGGCAACATGGCCATCCAGGTACCCTTCCTGGCCTTGTTACCGCTAGGGTTGGGGCTGACAGGGGTGTGGCTGGCGCTGCCGCTGTCCAATGTGGTGCTGGCTTGCGTGGTTCTGGCGATGGTGATGCGCCAGTGGCAGCGCCTGGGGGAGTCTGGCGTCGGTTTGTCCCTGGCCGCCAGGGCCACCTAGCACGGCGGCCGATGTCGGATCAGGTCGAGCTTTCCGCCTGCCGGGCATCGTCCGCCAGCTCCGGGGCGCTGTAGGGCTCATCGGCGACGCTTGCCGCTGCGCCGCCTTCATCGATCTTGAGCGATGGGGTGGAGCGAGGCTGTCGGCTGGCGGCGGGCTCGCCGAATGCTCTCTTGAGCAGCTCGTGCTCGGGATCCATGTCGATACTGCCCTGGAAGGTGCTGCCGTCCTCGAGCATCAGGCATGGCGCGACGATCATGCCTCTGACACTGGCGCCCTTGTGAACCGTGGCGCGATGCGACGCCACGAGGTTGCCCTCGACTTCGCCTGAAACGTGCAGCGTGTGGGCGTAAACGTCACCGTTGACGCAACTACCGCTCCCCAGGGTGACGGTGTTCTGCTTGCAGGTGATGGTTCCCTGCACGTATCCCGCCACGGTCAGATCCTCATCGGCATCGATGTCGCCCTGCACGCGGGTGTGGCTACCGATGACCGACACGCTGGAGCGTGTCGTCGAGGTCTCCTGCCGAGCTGAGAGAGATTGGCCGCTGGCGGAGGCGACGACGTCCGCCGCGACGGCTTCCGGTTGACGAGTCTTTGTCTTGTGGAACACGCAAACCTCCTGGAGGTGAGAGTCTCGATACCCGGCGCCGTGAATCACGCTGCCCCTGGGTTCGGTATTTCCCCTATACTCGACCGATTCTCGTTCGTCGTCGTACCGAGCCCTTGGCGGGCATGGGGGCTGATCGAACATGGGTCGAACGAGCCTACCTCGCTTTCGGTGTTGGCAAAGCGTGGAGCTGGGCGGGATCCAAGGGGTATTTTTCGCTACCGTCCTCGCGGGTGAGGCTCTATAAGAAAACTCCAAGGTATGGAGAAGGGCATGGGCATTCAGACATGGTTCATCTTTCTCGGCGTGGCCGCCATGACGCTGATCGTCTGGGATGGCAGACGGCGCAAGGGCCGGCGCCGTGCAGCGGACGCCGGCTCGTCGATGGGGCTTGCAGCGCCTCTGTCGGCTGCTCAGGTAAGCCTGCAGGCGTTTGTACCGGTGGACGAACCGGTGGGCGGGTCGGTCAGTGCCGAGGTGCGAAAAACGGTCGTGCCGCTTGTTGAAGAGGGCAGCCGCATCGGCATGGCCACCCGCGTGCTGGGCAATCTCACCGCTTGTGAGCCGGTCGTGATCAAGGGCAGCATAGAGGGCGCCGTCATCGCCCAGGACCATCATGTCATGGTGACGATGAGCGGCAGGGTATCCTCACACTTGGAAGGTCGCGAGGTCAGCGTCGATGGGCAGGTGGCGGGCGTGGTCAAGGCCGGGGACAAGCTCACGCTGCTGTCGCGGGCTCGCGTCGAGGGGAGCCTGGCGGCCGAGCGTCTCGAGTGTCTCGCCGGTGCCCACATTCGAGGGGAAGTCGTGGCGCTGGGGCTGTCCGGTGGGGCAACGCTGGTGGCCTGTGCCCAGGCCGAGCCGGGCTTACCCTGATCCTGCACTCTTGCTAGACTGAGTGATCGACCTTCAGACCAGCCCAGCCGAGAGGCCAGCCCCCGCGTGAGCGAGACGCCCCCCACGGCTGTTGCCGAGCAGCCGGCCGCGAGCGACGCCGAGACCCAGTCGGCGGTGATGGCGCGGCTGTTCGACGAGCCGATCACCGAGCTTCCCGAGGATCTCTACATCCCGCCGGAGGCGCTGCGCATCTTCCTCGAAGCGTTCGAGGGGCCGCTCGACCTATTGCTCTATCTGATTCGCCGCCAAAATCTGGATATCCTGGCCATCGACGTGGCAGCCATCACGCGCCAGTACATCGAGTACGTGGAGCTGATGAAGGCGATGGAGATCGAACTGGCAGGGGAGTACCTACTGATGGCGGCGATGCTGGCCGAGATCAAGTCGCGCACCTTGCTGCCGCGCCCCCCGAAAGAGGGGGGCGACGAGGCGGAGGAGGACCCCCGCGCCGAATTGATCCGCCGCCTGCAGGAATACGAGCAGCTCAAGAGTGCTGCCGAGGCGCTGGCCGAGCTGCCGCGGGTGGGGCGCGACTGGTTCCCGGCGCGGGCGGCGCTGCCGCCATTGCAGGCCCGGGTGATCCATCCCGATGTAGAGCTCGACGAGCTGCTCGGTGCGCTGGCCGGCATCCTGCGTCGTGCCGAGCTCAACCAGGCTCACCAGGTGGGGCGCGAAGTGCTCTCGACCCGGGAGCGCATGTTGGCCATCATGGATCGCCTGAACCACGAACACTACACCCCCTTCGAGGCACTGTTCACGCTGGAGGAGGGGCGCGCGGGGGTGATCGTCACCTTCATGGCCATACTCGAGCTGGCCAAGGAAGCAATGATCGAGATCGTGCAGAATGCGCCGCTGTCGCCGATCCACGTGCGCGCCCGGGCGCCGCGGGAGTACAGCGAGGAAGCGGCCTTCGACGATGATGGGGCCGACGTCGAGAGTCCTTTTGTCGAGAGTCCCTTTGCCGAAGAGCCCGGTTTTGAAGAGTCTGGTTTTGAAGAGTCAGGCGCCGAAGTGGAGGAGAGCATGTCCCGGAGAGATGACCGCTCATGACCGCCATGGAGCTGCCCGACAGCCTCGATGAAATTCTCGAGGCGGCACTGCTGGCAGCGGCCGAGCCGCTGTCGCTGGAGCGGCTCGAGGGTCTGTTCGACGACCATGAGCGGCCCCAGCGGCGCAGCCTGCGCGAGGCGCTCGAGCGGGTGGGGCTGCGCCACGAGCGGGGGGCGCTCGAGCTGATCGAAACCGCTTCTGGCTACCAGTTGCGCATTCGTCCACGGCTTTCGCCCTGGGTGTCGCGGCTGTGGGATGAGCGCCCGCAGCGCTATTCCCGGGCGCTGCTGGAGACTCTGGCGCTGATCGCCTATCGTCAGCCGGTGACCCGCGGCGATATCGAGGAGGTGCGCGGTGTGGCGGTGAGTAGTTCGATCATGCGCACCCTGGCCGAACGCGGCTGGATTCGCGTGGTCGGACAGCGTGACGTGCCCGGGCGGCCGGCGGTTTACGCCACCACGCGGCAGTTCCTCGACGACTTCGGTCTCAAGACCCTGGACGAGCTGCCGCCCATGCATGAACTCAAGGGCATGGCCGAGCCGCTGTTCGAGGACGAGGCGCCGCCACCGCCCAGCCCCCTGCTGGAGCAGGCCGGCGAGGCGGCGAGCGGTGACGAGGATGAAACCGAGGACGCTACGCTCGACGACATCGAAGACGATTCGTTCGACGACGAGGCGTTCGACGACGAACCCATGGACGAGCGTATCGCCGCAGAGGCTACGCTTGACCCAACGACGGCCGGGATGGCCGACGAAACACACGCCGGGAAGGCGTCCGACAGGCCGGGACTGAGCTTCGCCGATCTCGAAGCGCGCCTGGCCGAACGTGCCCGCACCAGCGTCGACGATGACGGCGGAGCGGGGGCGGAATCCACCGTAGACGAGAAGTCAGAATGACGAGCAACACGGAAAAACTGCAGAAGGTCCTGGCCCGCGCCGGGCTGGGCTCGCGCCGCGAGATGGAAGCGGCCATCGAGGCCGGTCGCGTCAAGGTCAACGGCAAGGTCGCCACTCTCGGCGACCGCATCGAGATGCGCGACCGCGTCAGCTTCGACGACCGCCCGGTGACCCTGCGCGGTGCCGAGGAGACGCCGCGCCGCGTGATCATGTACAACAAGCCGGAAGGCGAGCTGTGCACGCGCAAGGATCCGGAAGGCCGCCGCACGGTGTTCGAACGCCTGCCGCGCCTGAAGGGCGAGCGCTGGATCGCCATCGGCCGTCTCGACATCAACACCAGCGGCCTGCTGCTGTTCACCACCGACGGCGAGTTGGCCAACCGGCTGATGCATCCCAGCACCCAGGTCGAGCGCGAGTACGCCGTGCGCGTGATGGGGGAGGTGCGCAAGGAGCACGTGGTGGCCATGGTCGAGGGCGTGATGCTCGAAGACGGGCCGGCGCGTTTCACCGACGTCCAGGAGTTCGGCGGCGAAGGTATCAATACCTGGTTCCACGTGGTGATCACGGAAGGGCGCAACCGTGAGGTGCGGCGGCTGTGGGAGTCCCAGGGACTGACGGTGAGCCGGCTCAAGCGGGTGCGCTACGGCAACATCTTCCTCGACAAGCGGGCCAAGGCGGGGGAGTGGGTTGAGCTGTCCCAGGACGAGATCGACGACCTGGCGCTCTCCGCCGGCATGGAACCGCGCAAGGTGCCCGAGCTCACCCCGGACGAGAAGAACCGCTGGAGCCGCGACAAGAACAAGCGGCGCCCGGTGCAGGCGATGCGTAAGCCGAAGAGTACCAAGAGCCCCAAAGGGCGTTAGGCCTTGCATGAGAGCTGCCCGCGCTTTCCCAGCGCGGGCATGCTCGCCTAAAGTCAAAAAAGTCCTTGCCAGTGAAGGGTGTAATCAGTAATATCTGCACCCGTTCGGAAGGGTCGTTAGCTCAGTTGGTAGAGCAGTTGGCTTTTAACCAATTGGTCGTAGGTTCGAATCCTACACGACCCACCATTCCGGACCTGGAAGCTTGTTTGCAAGTGCTGGGTCGTTAGCTCAGTTGGTAGAGCAGTTGGCTTTTAACCAATTGGTCGTAGGTTCGAATCCTACACGACCCACCAGATTCCACGCCCCCGGCTCTTCGAGTCGGGGGCGTTTTTGTCTTGGCCCTGCCCTCGATAATGTGATGTGGGCCAAGAGGTGGTGTAGACGAAGAGGTGGTGTAGAATAGCGGGATGGGCTGCGATGGCGAGAGACGCCGACGACAGCCTCAGGCGCATCGCCCGTACGGAGCGTACGGTTCACGGTGCACCCGGTACACGCAGGGGGAGCCCCTGCCAGTCACGGTGGTAGACACGATGACGATCATGACTTCCCGAATCGAGGTGCGTGAACACCTCGCCCGCGCCTACTGTCCGACCCGTATTCCGGCCGAGGACGAGGCCCGTATCGACGAGATCAAGCGCCTGCTCGAGCTGCACAACGCAGTGCTCGTCGCTCATTACTATACCGACGATGCGATTCAGCAGTTGGCCGAGGAGACCGGTGGCTGCGTGGCCGACTCGCTGGAAATGGCCCGCTTCGGCGCGCGTCACGATGCTGACACCCTGGTGGTGGCCGGCGTGCGTTTCATGGGCGAGACAGCCAAGATCCTGTCGCCCGAGAAGCGTGTGCTGATGCCCACCCTGGAAGCGACCTGCTCGCTCGACATCGGCTGCCCGGCCGACGAGTTCAGCGCCTTCTGCGACCAGCATCCCGATCGTACCGTGGTGGTCTATGCCAACACCTCGGCGGCGGTGAAGGCGCGTGCCGACTGGGTGGTGACCTCCTCCATCGCAGTGGACGTCATCGAGCATCTGCAGGCGCGCGGCGAGAAGATCCTGTGGGCACCGGACAAGCACCTGGGTGGCTACATCCAGCAGAAGACCGGTGCCGACATGCTGCTGTGGGACGGTGCCTGTATCGTCCACGAGGAGTTCAAGGCCAAGGGTATCGAGGACCTCAAGGCCCTCTACCCCGAAGCCGCCGTGCTGGTACACCCGGAGTCGCCGGCTTCGGTGGTGGCGCTGGCCGACGTGGCCGGTTCGACCTCGCAGCTGATCAAGGCGGCCAAGGAGCTGCCGAACGACAAGCTGATCGTGGCCACCGACCGCGGCATCTTCTTCAAGATGCAGCAGATGGTGCCCGAGAAGACCCTGTTCGAGGCGCCCACCGCCGGCAACGGCGCGACCTGCAAGAGCTGCGCCCACTGCCCGTGGATGGCGATGAACGCACTCGACAACCTGGCTGGCGCCCTGCGCGAGGGCAGCGGCGAGATCTTCGTCGACGCCGAGCTGCGCCGGGCCGCGCTCAAGCCGCTGGAGCGCATGCTCAACTTCCAGAAGTAAAAGGGCACGCCGCTTCCTGCCTTACGACCTCGAGGCCCGCGCACCAGCGCGGGCCTCGGCGTAAGGAGCGCTGAACAATCGCCGAGCGAGATGAAGCGT
>NZ_BAEU01000158.1:0-12103 GCF_000246875.1 Halomonas sp. KM-1 | reverse complement strand
TGCGCTCTTGGCGTCGTTGAGATGCATGCCGCGCAGGTACTCGAAGCCGACCACCTTGCCGAACTCGTCGAGGGTGGCGGTGCAGGCCTCCGGGGTGCGCAGGTCGTAGCCGGCGGCGAAGGCGTGGCAGGTGTCGATGCATACACCGACCCGCGACTTGTCGTCGACCTGCTCGATGATCTCGGCCAGGTGCTCGAAGCGCCAGCCCAGGTTGGTGCCCTGGCCAGCGGTGTTCTCGATCACCGCGACGACGTTGCGGGTCTCGGCCAGGGCATGGTTGATCGAATCGGCGATGCGGGTCAGGCACTCGCTCTCGCTGATCTTTTTCAGGTGGCTGCCGGGGTGGAAGTTGAGCAGGGTGAGGCCGAGCTGCTCGCAGCGCTGCATCTCGTCGAGGAAGGCGGCGCGCGACTTCTCCAGTCCTGCCTTGTCCGGGTGGCCGAGGTTGATCAAGTAGCTGTCGTGGGGGAGGATCTGGCCGGGGCCAAAGCCGTGCTCCTGGCAGGCGCTGCGAAAGGCCTCGATGGTGGCGTCGTCGAGAGGCTTGGCACGCCACTGGCGCTGGTTCTTGGTGAACAGAGCAAAGGCATCGGCACCGATTTCGACGGCGCGCAGTACGGCCTGGTCGGGTCCGCCGGCGGCACTGACATGGGCGCCAAGGTATTTCATCTGTCCTCTCCGTGGGTTGGTTGACGCCACTACGATAGCACGCACGCTGCGGCTCCACCTCGCCAAGCCTGTAGGCCCTGCTAGGCTCAAATAAGAACCTGCTGGAGACACCGTATGCTGCCGCTGTTACTGCTTGCCTTGAGCGATGTACCCGGACCGGACCCTGTGGCCGAGGCGCTGGCACGCATCGACTCGCTCTCCGGCTATCGCCTGACCCTGCGCAGTCAGGGCAGCAGCGGCGAGGAGATCATCCATTACAGCTACCGGCGTCCCGGCGATGTGCGCATGGACATGGAGACGCCCTACCGCGGCGCGGTGCTGATCTATCGTCACGATACGGGCAAGGTACAGCTGTGGCCCTTCGGCTCGCCGGGCAGGCGCCCGGCACTCTCGCTGAGACCCACCAACCGCATGGTGCGCAGCTCGCAAGGTCATCGCGTGGACCAGTCGGACGTCGGCACGCTGCTGCGCAACGTCCAGCGTCTGCAGCAGCATGGCAGCACGCGTCGCCTGGAGCCGGCGACCCACGAAGGCCGCCCGGTGCAGCATGTGGTGGTGGAGGCAGAGCCCGGCCGGGCCGTGCACGAGGTGGCGCGCTACGATCTGTGGCTCGATGACGAGACCCTCTTTCCGCTGCGGGTGGCGAGCTACGACCGGCGGGGGCAGCGAATGGAGAGCGTGCTGCTGGAGGACGTGCAGCTCGATCCCGACTTCCCGGCCGACCACTTCGATCCTTAGGCCCTGGGCCATGGCAAGATTCGAGTTCACTACTACCTGGCACTTCGAGGCGCCGGTCACCGAGGTCTTCGACGCCTTGACCGATTCGCTGCACTGGCCCGAGTGGTGGCCTGGGTTGGTGAGCGTGGAGCAGCGTGAGGCCGGTGACGAGGGCGGCATCGGTCGGGTGCAGCGCTTCGTCTGGAAGAGCCATCTGGGCTATTACCTGTGGTTCGATATTCGCATTACCCGCGTTTGCGAGCCGTGTCTGATCGAGGGCGTGGCCGATGGCGACGTGGCCGGCATCGGCCGCTGGCGGCTGTGTGAGGAGAGCGGTGGCACCCGAGTGGATTATCTGTGGCAGGTGTGTACGGTACAGCCCTGGATGAGCCTGTTGGCCCGCGTGGCACGTCCACTGGTGGTCTGGAATCACCATGCCATGATGCGGGCCGGCGCCGTCGGCTTGTCGCGCTACCTGAGACGGTTGCCGACGCCTGGCGGGCAATTCGTGGAGTAAGACAGTGCTGTCAACCGTTCAAACAACGTTGGTCAACATGTGGGCCAAAAGGTATGCTTTCCATAGCTGTTTCGCAACCGCCGCAGAGATGTCATGAAGGGCTCGCACAACCGTATCGATGATGGGAGCTCCCCTGAAGAGACGCATGGCAGCGGCTCTGGCGGCGGCTCGTGTCAGCGTATTCGTCGTGAACTCGAAGAGGCGCGCGAGGAGATCGCGCACCTCAAACGCACCCTGCATCGCGTTCAGCAAATCGCCCGGCTGGGCTACTGGCGGCTGAGCCTCAAGTCCAACGAGCTTTACTGGTCCGCTGTCATCTACGACATCTTCGGCGTCGACCCCAAGACCTTCACTCCCAGTCTCCAGGCCTTCAAGGCCATGGTGTATCCCGAAGACATAGAAAGCATCGAGTCTGCCATCGTGCGCGCTCAGCAACAGGGGCAGCACGATATGGAGCATCGCATCATCAGGCCCGACGGTGAGATTCGCTGGGTGCACGAACTGGCCGATTATATGCCCGAGGGCGACGACCAGATCCTGATCGGCACGGTGCGAGACATTACAGAGCAGAAGAGGCTCGAGCTGCGCCTGCGTCAGCTTTCACGTACCGATGAGCTCACCGGGCTGTTCAATCGACGCTACTTCATGCAGCGCCTGCTCCAGGAACTGGCCCGCTATCGTCGCTACGGCAGACCGACCTCAGTGGTACTGTTCGACTTCGATCATTTCAAGCGCATCAACGACACCCATGGCCATCCCGCCGGCGACCAGGTGTTGGTCAAGGTGAGCAAGCTGCTGCGGGAGCGATTGCGCACCAACGACATTCCGGCGCGTCTGGGCGGCGAGGAGTTCGCGCTGCTACTGCCGGAAACCGATCTCGAGGAAGCCGTCGGGGTGGCAGAAAAGGTGCGTCAGATGGTGCTCGAGCAGGAGTTCACCTCGGAGGAGGGGCATCGCTTCGAAGCCTCGATCACCTGTGGCGTATCGGCGTTTCACGGTACCGAGGAAACGGTCGAGGCGATCCTGCATCGTGCCGATCAGAATCTCTACCAGGGCAAGCGCACGGGGCGCAATCGGGTCATCGCGGATGAATGGAATAGCTGACAGGGTGCTGTCTGCCACACCTGCCAGCCCCGGTCATGCCGGTTGGCTGGCCGATGCGCTGGGCTTGGCGCTGACAGCAGGCGCGCCCCAGCCGTTGGCTACGCGTCTCTATCAGCAGCTGCGCGAGTGGATCCAGACGGGACGCCTGGCTTGCGGCCAGCGACTGCCCTCTTCGCGTCAGCTGGCACGCGAGCTGGGGTTGGGGCGCAACACGGTGCTGGCCGCCTTCGATCAGCTGCTGGCCGAAGGCTTCCTGGTGACGCGCCATGGCTCGGGCACCTTCGTTGCCGACCTGCCTTTTCCCCACGCAACGCAGCAGCCAGCTCGACAGTCATCGCGACAGGCCGTGACGGCCGGGCTCGCTACGTCGCAGACGTTATCGACACGAGCGGATGCGCCGCCGCTCTCCACACGAGGCACGTGGCTGCTGGCGTTCTGTCATGCCAGCCAGGAGCGCCTCATCCTGGCCCCCGGCCTGCCGGCGCTGGATCGTTTCCCCCATGGCCCTTGGCAGCGGCTGGTGCGTCGCCATCAACAGCGCATGCCACGGGACTGGCTGGCCTATCAGGCCCAAGGCGGTGTGCCGGCGCTGCGTGAGGCGCTGGCCGATTATCTGCAGCTCTCGCGCTCGGTACGCTGTCGTCCCGAGCAGATCCTCATCGTGCAGGGCGCCCAGCAGGGCTTCGAGCTGATCGCCCGGCTGCTCAGCGACCCCGGCGACAAGGTGTGGATCGAGGAGCCGGGCTACCCTGGCGCTCAGGCCTGCTTCGCGGCTGCCGGTCTCGAACTGCAGGCGGTGGCGGTGGACGACGAGGGGATGAGCCTCGCGGCTGCGGCGTGCGCCGAGAGCCCGAGACTGATCTATGTGACACCCTCGCATCAATACCCCAGTGGCGTGACCATGAGCCTGTCCCGCCGCTTGGCGCTGTTGGAAGCCGCGGAGCGGCACGGCGCCTGGATCGTCGAGGACGACTACGACAGCGAGTTCCGCTATGAGCAGCGCCCCATCGCTGCCCTGCAGGGGCTCGTCGACGATGGCCGCGTCATCTACGTGGGCACCTTCAGCAAGGTGATGTATCCCGGGCTGCGCCTGGGCTATGTGGTACTGCCTGAGCCCTTGGTCGAGCCGTTCCGCCGGGCTAACGCGCGGCTTCACCGCGAGGGGCAGTACCCGGTACAGGCGGCCTTGGCGGAGTTCATCGTCAGCGGCCAGTTCTCTCGTCACATCCGGCGCATGCGCGACTGCTACCGCCGACGTCAGGCGCTTCTGCGCAAGGCCCTGGCCCCGGCCGTGGCGCGCGGCCTGTGCCTTTCCGACGGGCAGGCCGGCATGCACCTGGTGGCCTGGCTCGACGAGGCGGAACATGAGCGCCAACTGCTGCGGCAGGGAGTGGAGCAGGGCATCACGCTTTCGCCACTATCGAGCTACTACCTCGAGGCACCCGCTCGCCCCGGCCTGGTGCTGGGCTATGCTGGCACCGTGGAGGCCGAGATCGAGCGGGTCGGGCGCTGGCTGGCTCGCGAATGGCTGAACTTAGGCTGACAGCGCGGAAAGCGCGGATAGCGACGACCTCTGACGACCCTCATAATCGAAGTTCTCCGCTGCTAGCCAGCGCTCAAGCTGCGTTTCGACGGCGGGCCATTCGTCGTCGAGCAGCGAGAACCAGGCGGTGTCGCGGTTGCGTCCGTTGACTACACGGTGCTGACGGAAGATCCCTTCGAAGCGAAAGCCCAAGCGCTCGGCGGCACGCCGCGAGGCGGCGTTGAGCGCATCGCACTTCCATTCGTAACGCCGGTAGCCCAGGGCGAAGGCGTGTCGCATCATCAACAGCATGGCTTCGGTGGCCGCCGGCGTGCGTCGCAGCGCGGGCGTGAAATGGATATGCCCAACCTCGATGCTGCCATGTTCCGGCACGATGTTGAGATAGCTGGCCAGCCCCAGGGCCCGCCCGGATTCCGCTTCGACGATGGCGAAGAAGAGCGGATCCTCACTGCGCGCCCGCTCGGCCAGCCAGGCATGACACTGCTCGGCATCGGAGAACGGCATGCCGCCGGAATAGGCCCAGCGTGCTTGCGGTGTGTCGTGTGACCCCTCGCCGGGCTGCAGAAAGGCGGGGAACAGCGAATCGGCATGGCGCTCGGCCGACAGCGGTTCGAGGCGAACCCGCTCGCCCAGCAGGGAAGCGCGCTGTGGCCTGCTTGCCGGCTGCCAGTCGGGCAGGGTGGCCCCGAGGGGCCGGGCGTCTGCGGGCTGCGTGACCGTGTTCATGCTTGCCGCTCCTCATCTGTCAGTTTCTGCATGTAGCGCCAAAGCTGGCGCGCCTGCGGGTCGGCGCTCTGTGCCAGGGCCGCTTCTACCCCTTCCTGATCGGCCCGGGAGCGTTGTCGGCCGAGCTTGGCCTTGCCCTCGAGCGCTTCGATGCGCAGGCGAAAGCCGACCACGCCGGCCTGCATCTTCTCCAGGTAGTCGTGCTCACGGCCCAGCGAATCGAGCAGGGCGGGCTCGAAGTGGGCCAGGCTGCGGTCGAGCAGCTCTCGTGTGGCCGAGGCGTCCAGCAGCTCCAGGCGCCCCGTGGCGTGCACGGCCAGGTAGTTCCAGGTGGGCACGGCAGGCTGGCTGGCGTACCAGCTCGGCGAGACATAGGCGTGAGGGCCGCTGAAGATCGCCAGCGCCCGGTTGCCGTCCAGTGCACGCCAGTGCGGATTGGCCCGGGCGAAGTGGCCGTAGAGTGCACCAAGCTCGCCTTCGCTTCGTTCCAGCGTCAGAGGCAGGTGGGTGGCCTGCAAATCGGCGCCGACCAGCGTGGCGAAGGCGTGCCGCTCGACCAGCTCCCAGGCCTGCTCGCGCGATAGCCGCATCGATGGGGGAACGTACATGGCGCCTCCGCTCAGCCTTGGTCTGCCTGGATGTCGAACAGCAGGCCGTAGTGATAGAAGGTGGTATCGCGCTGCCAGCCGAGCGATTCGTAGAGTGCCTGGGCGGTGCGGTTGTCGATCTCGGTGGCGAGCTTGAGATGGCCGACGCCATGGGCGTGGGCCAGCTCCCTGGCAGCCTGCATCAGGGCGCGCCCGACGCCGCTGCGACGAGCCTCCGGGGCGACGAACAGATCGTTGAGCAGCCACAGCGGCGCCAGGCGCACGGTGGAAAGCAGAGGATAGAGCTGTACGAAGCCCTGCAGCTCTCCCTCACCGCCTGTATGGACCAGGATATGCGAATCGCCGTGCTCGAGGCGTGCCTGCAGGAACTGCCGGGCACCCTCGAGATCCGACGGCTGGCGGTAGAACTGCCGGTAGCCGTCGAGTAGCTGGCTGAGTGGTTCTAGATCATTGCGGTTGGCTTGGCGGATGGGCATGGGAGGCTCCTCTGCATTGCGAAGGAAACACTGCACAAATGCCTGCGCGAGCGAATCACTGCGTTGCGCGGTGCTCGGAATCCTCACATATACCCCATATGCTCCGGTTCCTGTGCTCCGTGCGCCTTGTGCTTCATCCCGCTCGTCGATTTGTTCAGCGCTTCCCGAAGGGTGAGGACCAGTGTGAAATGAATCTGGTACCTTGCTAAGAGCCATTTTTTTGTTATTCGTTAGGGCCACTTTTCGTTGGCGCGAGCGCTGCAAAAAACAGCGGACGTCTTCCATGAGCGGGCTAGAATGGAGCGATGACTCTCTCGACCGAAACGCGCCGTGCGGGCGGCGCGGCCCCAGCAGCCGAAATGACGCTGCGCTTGCCGTACCGGCCCCCCTACGACTGGCAGGCCATACTCGGCTTTCTGGCCCGGCGCGCCATTGCCGGCCTGGAACGCATCGACGGCGAGGCCTATCACCGTCTCTTCCGCGAGGCGGGGGCGATGGGCTCCGTGAGCGTTACCCACGCTCCGGCCGACACGGCGCTGCATGTCACGCTGCGTCTGCCCGAGCCTATCGATCCGTCCGCCATCGTCGCTCGGCTGCAGCGGCTCTTCGACCTGCACGCCGACCCCGAGGCAATACGCCAGGGGCTCGGCCGCGACCCCACCCTGGCGCCATTGGTCGAGCGCCGCCCGGGGCTGCGGGTGCCGGGCTGCTGGGACCCGTTCGAGATCGCCGTGCGCGCGATACTCGGTCAGCAGGTCAGCGTCGATGCCGCCACCCGGCTTGCCGGACGCCTGGTCGAACGCTTGGGCGAGCGGCTGGCAGAACCGTTCGCCCCCGGCCTGGACCGGCTGTTCCCCCAGCCCGAGCGCTTCACTTTTGCGGAGATCAAGGCCCTCGGCATGCCCGGCGCACGCGCCAACGCCCTGGCGGGACTAGCCTCGGCCTACCGTGAGCAGCCGCAGCTGTTCGAGCGGTGTGGCGAGCTCGACGACAGCGTGGCGCAGCTGTGTGCGCTGCTCGGTATCGGTGCCTGGACGGCGCACTATATCGCTATGCGCGGGCTGCGGGAGGGCGATGCCTTCCTGCCCTCGGACGTGGCCGTACAGCGAGCGCTGGCGGAGCAGGGCAAACGCCCCACGCCGCGTGAGCTACTGGCCCGCGCCGAGGTCTGGCGGCCCTGGCGTGCCTACGCCGTAATGCACCTGTGGCATGCCGATGCGGCAACCACGCAGGCAAAAGCGAGACAGGGCTAAAGCGAGACAGGAGAAAGGCGATGCAACTCTGGCTTGATCTGATGCCGTCCCCAGTGGGCGAACTGAGCCTGGTCGGCGACGAACAGGGAGCGCTGCGAGCGCTGGAGTTCGACAGCAACGACGAGCGCCTGCATCGCCTGCTGACGCGTCACTACCGCGATTATCATCTCTCCCGGGGCAGAGCACCCGTGCTCGTGCGCGAGGCCCTGGAAGCCTACTTCGCCGGCGACCCGTCCCATCTCGATGGGCTACCGGTGGCCACCGGCGGTACCGAGTTCCAGCGTCTGGTGTGGCAGGCGCTGCGCGGCATTCCATTCGGCACCACCATCAGCTACGGCGAGCTTGCCGCCAGGATAGGGCGGCCCGGTGCCAGCCGTGCCGTGGGCCTGGCCAACGGCGCCAATCCGATCTCCATCGTGGTGCCCTGCCATCGGGTGATCGGCGCCAACGGCACTCTGACCGGCTATGGCGGCGGGCTGCCGCGCAAGCGCTGGCTGGTGGAGCATGAGCGGGGGCTGGTGCAGGGCGAGCTTTTTCAGGGAGGGCTGTTTCAGGGAGAGCTGACGCTTCTCTAGCCCCGCCGGGCCGGCTCAGGACTCTTCCGACAACCCTTCCAACAGTTTGCCGAGCAGTTCACCCAATGTTTCCTGCTCTTCGCGGCTCAGGGCGGCGAGCATCCTGGCCTCGTTCTCGACATGCTCAGGAATCATGCGCTCCATCAGCGTCATGCCCTTCTCGGTCAGCGAGACCAGCGTGCCGCGTCGATCCTCAGGGTTGGGCGAGCGCACGATCAGGCCCGCCTTCTCCAGCCGATCCAGCCGACTGGTCATGCCACCCGACGAGATCATCAGCGTCTCGAACAGCTGCGTCGGCCCCAGGCGGTAGGGGGCGCCCGCACGGCGCAGAGTCGCCAGCACGTCGAACTCCCCGGCCTGTAGGCCGTGTGACTTGAAAAAGACCTGCAACCGCTCTTGGGTGAGCAGCTGCGTGGTCTTCAGATACCCCACCACCTCCATCGGCAGCAGGTCGAGATCGGGCATTTCCCGCTGCCATTGCGCAACGGCGTGCTTGACACGGTTCATGTGCGTATTTATCTTTCTATCAAGATACTTTCCGGCAAGATTCTTATTGCCGCGCTATAGGAGTCGATCATGACCAATTCCACGCTATCGAGCAACCGTACCGGCTGGTATGCCTTGGGTTGCCTGCTGCTGGTCGGCAGCCTGTTGGCGCTTTCGCTGGCCGTGGCCAAGCTTGCCGACGACGCCGGCGCACCGCGCCTTGGTTTCCTGATGGTGGCGGTCACCGGTGCCGGCGTGCTGCTGCTGGCGCTCGCGGCGGTGCAACGCCAGCCGATGAAGCTCGACCGGCGCATCATCGAGTACGCGCTGGTGTCGGGTGCGCTGTTCGCCTTGCCCAATGCGCTGGGTTTTCTGGCGGTACGTCACGTGGGGGCGGGCTTCGTTTCGCTCAGCTTTGCCTTTCCAATCCTCGTGACCTGGATGCTCGCGGTAGGCTTGGGCATGGAGCGCATGAACCCGCTGAGACTGAGCGGTGTGCTGCTGGGGCTATCGGGTGGGGTGCTGCTGGCGTGGGCCAAGGCGGGTGGCATGTCGGGTGCCCAGGGCTGGGTCGCGCTGGTCCTGGCGATTCCCTTGATCATCGCGCTGGGCAACATCTACCGCACCCTGCGCTGGCCCGGCGAGGCTGGGCCGGTCTATCTCGCCGCGCTGATGCTGCTGGGCGGCGCCCTGGCGCTTGCCCCCTTCGTGCTGGCATTCGAGGCGCGTCAATTCACTCAGTTGCTCGGCTCTGCCGATGTGCTCCGGCTGCTGTTCGCCGAAGTCGCCGTCTTCACCGTGCTCTACGTCTTCTACTTCGTGCTGCAGAAAATCGCTGGCCCCGTCTACCTCAGCCAGATCGGCATGGTGGCGGCTCTGGTCGGTACCCTGATCGCCGTCACGCTGTTGGGTGAGTCGGTGCCGCCTTTCCTCGGCCTGGCGGGGGTGCTGGTGGCCCTCGGTGCCGGGCTGTTCCACCGTGGCGCTTCGCACCACACCTCACCGCCGACGCTGGCCGTGGCGAAACCTTGAACCGGGAGAACATCATGTCAGTCATGGAAGCCCTGCACTGGCGCTATGCCGCCAAGCGCATGAATGGCGAGAAGGTGGCGCGTGAAGCGCTGGATAACATCCTCGATGCGGCGCACCTGGCGCCATCCTCTTATGGGCTGCAGCCCTACAGCGTGCTGGTGATCGAAGAGCCGGCACTGCGCGAGCGCATCCGGCGCACTGCCTGCGACCAGCCCCAGATCAGCGAATGCTCTCATCTGCTGATCTTTGCCGCCTGGTCCGAGGTGGATGGACGGCATGTGGATGAGCTGATCGAACTGACAGCCGCCTCCCGCGGCCTCGACCCGAATGAGTTGGAAGGGTATCGGCAGGCACTGCATGGCGCCGTCGCCGGCTTCGCCACGCCGGAGGCCCGGCACCATTGGGCGGCTCGACAGGCCTATATTGCCCTGGGTACGGCCTTGACCGCCGCAGCAGCACAGCGGGTCGATGCCTCGCCGATGGAAGGGTTCGACCCGCAGGCAATGGACGACCTGCTGGGGCTCGAAGAGCAGGGCCTGCGCAGCGTGGTGCTGCTGGCGCTGGGGTATCGCGATACCGAACAGGATCGTCTGGCCGGGCAGGCCAAGGTGCGCTGGCCCAGGGAGCGCTTCGTGATGGAGTTGAGCAGGGCCTAGACGCTGCCTTCCTTCTCGACAACCAGCACCCGGGCTTCGCCGACCGGGCAGGCGACATGTTCGGTGCCTACCGAGGCATAGAAGATGTCGCCCACTTCCAGCAGTTGGCTATGCTCGACACCGTCGCGGCGATAGCGCATTTCCACCTGGCCATCGAGGACCACGAAGACTTCCTCGCCGTCGTTGACATGCCAGCGGTAGGGCTGGTCGGTCCAGTGCAGGCGGGTGGTGATGCCGTTCATGTTGGAGATGTCCTGGGCGCCCCAGGCACGCTCGGCGGTGAAGTCCCGGCCGCGAATAATCTTCATCGAACGGCTTCCTTTATTGTGTCGACGCAGGCGAAGGGATCCATACTAAGCCAACGCGGACTTTGCACAAGCCCAGTGACCTTGAGGCCGTTTGTTTCAGCGTGGGCGGCCCGGTGCGCCATGAGGGGGTCTCGCCTGTCGATTCACGGCGTGTTGATTCGATCTCACATCAGGCAGCCATGAGGCTGCGTTTACTGGAGGAAGTCCCATGCAATACATGCTGATGTGCTGTATCGACGAGGCGCTGTGGAATGGCCTGCCCGATGCCGAGCGCGATGCCGTCATGCACGATTACCACGCCCTGATCCAGGAGATGGTTACCAGCGGACACTATCGGGGTGGGGCTCGGCTGCAGTCGGTGGAGTCGGCCACCACGCTGCGCGAGCAGAACGGCAATACGGTGATGCTGGACGGCCCCTTCGCCGAGAGTCGCGAGCAACTGGGCGGCTTTCACGTGGTGGAGTGTCGCGACCTGGACGAGGCCTTGGCGCTGGCCCGGCGTATCCCGCCGCTGCGGGTCGGCGGTTCGGTGGAGGTGAGGCCGGTGGATCCCGCCTATCGATTGTGAGGACTGCGTGTCTCTGGATGAGCTGTATCGTCGCGAATATGGCCGCGTACTGGCCAGCCTGATTCGCCGCTTCGGTCACTTCGAACTGGCCGAAGATGCCGTGCAGGCGGCCTTCGAGGCGGCAATGGTGCAGTGGCCGGCCGAGGGCTGGCCGCCGAACCCGACCTCGTGGCTGATCGCCACCGCGCGCCACAAGGTGGTCGATCAGCTGCGCCACCAGCAGATGCGCGAGCGCAAGGGCGACGAGCTGCGTCAGCACCTGGAACTGCTGCTGGACAACGACCTCGAGAGCGAGCCCCTCGACAGCCTGCGCCTGATCTTCGCCTGCTGTCACCCGGCCCTGGCCCGGCCCGCCCAGGTTGCGCTGACGCTGCATACCGTGGGTGGGCTGCGCACCGAGGAGATCGCCCGCGCCTTCATGGTGCCGGTGCCGACTCTGGCCCAGCGCCTGGTACGGGCCAAGGCCAAGATTCGCGATGCCGGCATTCCTTTCGAGGTGCCCGACGACACCGCCCTGGGCGAGCGCCTGGAGCCGGTACTGGCGGTGATCTACCTGATCTTCAACGAAGGCTATGCGGCCAGCTTCGGCGACGATTGGGTACGCAGCGACCTGTGCCGCGAGGCGATTCGATTGGGACGCATGCTGGTACGACTGCTGCCGGCGGAGCGTGAGGCGCGAGGCCTGCTGGCGTTGATGCTGCTGCATCATGCCCGGCGCGATGCACGCACCGATGCGGCCGGCGATATCGTGCTGCTGGATGAGCAGGATCGCTCGCGCTGGCATGCCGATGAGATCGAAGAGGGTAGTGCCCATGTGGGTATCGCGCTGCGTGGCGGCCTGCCCGGCGGCTATGCCTCGCGATAT